>CAZZPG010000195.1:0-2652 GCA_964655975.1 uncultured Flavobacteriaceae bacterium | reverse complement strand
CTGTAAAAATGCGTTTAAAAAGAGCTAAAGAAAAAGTAGTAACTGTATATCAAGAATTGTAATTATGGAAAATCCATTTAAGAAAATATTACATAACAAAGAAGTACCAAAGGTGCTAAGAAGAAAATTGCTTAATGATATAGACAAGATAAAACTTGTTGTAGATGTAGCTGATTTATTTGTAATAAAATACCCTTATACCATTGTAGATTTACTGATTGGTACAGGAAAAAACAATAAAAATTAAAATAACTAACCTATAAAATTAACTAAAAACCAAAATATTATGACTACGCTAATTCCTTTAAAAATAGATGTTTTAGCCCCCTTTCAAAAAATATTAGAAGATGTGGTAGCTTCCTTGCCTACTGTTTTAGGCTTTATAGCTTTTGTTATTGTTTCTTGGATTATTTTAAAAGTTTTTTTATGGATAGTAAAAAAAGCATTATCAAAAACAAAAATAGACACATGGTCAGAAAAATTAAGCAAAACAGAAATTTTTGGAAATACAGCTATAAATATAAAATTTACTAAAGTAATTTTAGGAATATTAAAATGGTTTTTAATACTTGTTTTTGTAATGGCAGGTGCAGGGATTTTTGGTTTAACAGCTGTATCAGATGCTATAAGTAGTTTCTTTTCTTATTTACCAAGATTATTAACTGCTTTAGGAATTTTTGTTGCAGGAGTTTATGTAGGTACTCTTGTAAAAAAGTCTATCAGTGGGATGTTTAAATCACTAGAAATTTCTGGTGGTAATTTGGTTGGCAACATTGCTTTCTATTTAATTGTAGTATTTTTGTCTATTACTGCTTTTGATCAAGCAGGTGTAGATACTAGTGTAATAAAAAGTAATCTTACTTTGGTAATTGGCTCTATATTGTTAGCTGTTACTATTGCCTTTGGTTTGGGTTCTAAAGATATTATTACTAGGTTATTGTTTGGTTATTATTCTCGTAAAAATCTAGAAATAGGACAAAAAATTAAAATTAAAAATATAGTAGGTGTTATTGAAAGTATTGATAATATTTGTGTAGTTTTACTAACGGATAATGGAAAAATCATCTACCCTATTAAAGATATTGTAGATACTGAAGTAGAGGTATTAGAATAAACTGTGGATGAGTTGGTAGATAAAAGTTTATTGGAAGTAAATTTATATATTACAATAGAGTTTTTATTGTAACTTCATTTTTATTATTCAAAATTGGGTTAGATTTTTTAGTTAAAATAACCCATGTATTTGAGCATCTATTCTATCAATTATGTAGCCTAAATCTTCTTGATTATCAACAAAATTCAAATTATCTACATTAATAATCAATAATTTTCCTTTTGCATAGGTAGAAATAAAAGCTTCGTAACGCTCATTTAACCTACTTAAGTAATCTATACTGATAGAATTTTCATACTCTCTACCACGTTTATGGATTTGCCCTACTAAAGTTTTAATGTTAGCTCGTAAATAAATAAGTAAATCGGGTGGTGTTACTAAGTTTTCCATCAATTCAAATAAAGAACTGTAATTTTCATAATCTCTATTAGTCATTAAGCCCATTGCATGTAAATTGGGGGCAAAAATATGTGCATCTTCATAAATAGTTCTATCCTGAATAATTTTTTTACCAGTTTTTCTTAATTCTAATATTTGACGAAAGCGACTATTTAAAAAGAAAACCTGTAAGTTAAAAGACCAGCGCTCCATTTCTGAATAAAAATCATCTAAATACGGATTCTCATCGACAGACTCATAATGAGGATGCCATTTATAGTGTTTTGATAAAAGTTTGGTAAGAGTTGTTTTACCAGCACCAATATTACCTGCAATTGCTACGTGCATAATTTTAATATATTCTTATATTAGGTTAAAATTAGGAGTAAAAAACTCCTCAAATTTTGATGCCTAAAGATACTCAAATTTTAGAATTTAAAAAGTGATTAGCACATCAATTTATAACCAAATCCACGAATGTTAATAATTTGAATATTTTTGTCTTTTTTTAGCTTTTTTCTAAGTTTAGAAATAAAAACATCCATACTTCTTGCATTAAAAAAATCATCATTTCCCCACAGTTTTTTTAGGATAAAGGTTCTGTATAAAATTTCATTTCTTTTTTCTGATAAATAAAAAAGAAGTTCTGATTCTTTGTGAGTAAGAAGTACTATCTCTTTTTGATAATGAAGTACTTGTTTTGTGTAATTAAAAATAAAATTACCAATTTTAATATTATTTTTGGTGGTTTTTTCTTGTATTCTATTTAGTAATGAATGGATTCTAACAATTAACTCCTCCATAGAAAAAGGTTTTTTTAGATAATCATTTCCACCGTGTTTAAACCCATCTAAAACATCTTTGGTTTGCGATTTTGCCGTTAAAAAAATAATTGGAATTTGTTTGTTTTCTTGTCTAATTTCTTTTGCCAAGGTAAATCCATCTTTTTTGGGCATCATTACATCTAATACCAAGATATCTGGTATTTCTTTTTGGTATTGTTTGTAAGCAATTTCTCCATTTTTGGCTAAAAAAACATCAAAATTTCTAGTTTCTAAACTTTCTTTTACAATTTGCCCTAAATTAGGTTCGTCTTCGGCCAAAAGTATTTTTATATTGTGGTTTTTCATTTTTTTATAGGTTTTTATAGCCTGTAAGGT
>CAZZPG010000194.1:0-2687 GCA_964655975.1 uncultured Flavobacteriaceae bacterium | reverse complement strand
GGATAATCAGTATTTGCTAAAGGTGTTAAAAATAAAAGTATGAGTTTGCCCTGCTCTTTAAAATAGCTAATTTTATAACAAACAGGTATATTTGTATATGAGTTTAGAACAACCAAATAGCCCGTTACACGGTATAAAATTAGTAGAAATTTTAGAATCCTTAGTAGAAACTTACGGATGGAAGGAGCTGGGAGAACGTATTAAAATTAATTGTTTTAACAACAATGCTACACTAAAGTCTAGTTTGAAATTCTTACGAAGAACGCCTTGGGCAAGAGAAAAAGTAGAGAAATTGTATTTAAAAACTATTAAATAGTTTATCACACATTCAATAATTGTCTACAATTTTAAACGGAAAATCGCTATTCTTAAAAACCTATATGTAACATTAGTTACAGATCTGATTAACATGACTTTAATCATATTTTAAGACCTATACATCTTTTATCTTTGTGCAAGATTTATTAAGAAAAATTATACAAACTAAAAGAACATATACATGAAAAATTTAGTCATTTTAGGAGCAGGTACATCAGGAACAATGATGGCAAATCACTTGATTTCTAAGCTACCAAAAAAAGATTGGAAAATTACTATTATAGACCAATACAAAACACACTATTATCAACCTGGATTCTTATTCCTTCCTTTTGATATTTATACAACCAAACAAGTAAAGAAAAAAGGAAAGAAATTTATACCGAAAGGAGTTCGTTATGTACAAGAAGAAATTCAATTAATTGCACCCGAAAAGAACGAAGTACATCTTAAACATGGGGAAACAATAGACTATGATATTTTAATTGTTGCTACAGGAACAAAAATTGCTCCTGAAGAAACTGAAGGGATGAAAAGTGATAAATGGCATAAAAACATATTCGATTTTTATACTTATGAAGGAGCAAAAGCACTTAGAGATAAATTTAGAGATTGGAAAGGTGGTAAATTAGCAGTACACATTACGGAAATGCCAATTAAATGTCCTGTTGCTCCTTTAGAATTTGCGTTTTTAGCAGATTCATACTTCAAAAACAAAGGAATGAGAGAGAAAGTAGAAATTACTTTTGTAACTCCTCTTGATGGCGCATTTACAAAACCAAAAGCTACTGAAGCATTACACTACCTTCTAGAAGAAAAAGGTATTAAAGAGGTAACCGATTTTAATATTGAAGCTGTTGATTTTAAAAATGATAAAATTTTAGATTATGGTGGACAAGAAGTTGACTACGATATTTTAGTAACTGTACCCACAAATATGGGAGATGCCTTGATAGAACGTTCTGGCATGGGAGACGATTTAAATTATGTCCCAACAAATAAAGCTACGCTGCAAACATTAGCAAACAAAAATGTATTTGCAATTGGAGATTGTACAAATTTACCCGCTTCTAAAGCAGGTTCTGTAGCTCATTTTGAGGCAGAAATACTAACAGAAAACATTCTTAGATATATTGATGGTAAAAAATTAAAAGAAGAATTTGATGGTCATGCCAATTGTTTTATCGAAACAGGTAACGGTAAAGCTTTATTAATAGACTTTAACTACACGCATGAGCCTGTAGAAGGAACATTCCCTTTCCCAGGTGTTGGTCCCTTAAGTTTACTAAAAGAAAGTAGAATGAATCATATGGGGAAAATGGCTTTTCGATGGATCTATTGGAATATGCTAATTAAAGGTATTCACATTCCATTTGTATCTGCAACAATGACAGAAAAAGGAAAAAAATTCGATAAATAAACAAACTGATAATCAATAAAATTAATTTTAAAAACAAAAAAATGGAAAACATAAACAGAAACGACGAAGGATATTTAACTGACTTTTCTCAATGGACAAAAGAAGTTGGGACAGTAATTGCAAAAGAAGAAGAAATAGAAATGACAGATGCACATTGGGCAGTAATTGAATTTCTTCAAGAAAAAAACAAAAACGAAGAAGCTCTTTCTATTAGAGGTATCAAAAAAAGTGGTGTGGTAAATATCAAAGAATTTTACAACTTATTTCCTGGTGGACCGCTAAAAAAATCAACAAAAATAGCAGGAATACCGAAACCAAAAAGTTGTATTTAATTTAATTAATATTTAAACCTATTATCATGGGAAAATCAAAAGTAAAAAAGATGCTTTTTATCTTGTCTAAAGCTACTATAGAAAATGTATATGCAGCTTTTATTATGGCAAATGGTGCAAGAATGGAAGGTATTGAATCAGAAATATTTTTTACTTTCTTCGGATTAGAAGCAATTCAGAAGAAAAAATTAGAACATTTACATGTAGCAACTGTAGGTAATCCTGCAATGCATATGCCAACTTTATTAGGTGCTTTACCGGGTATGGAATCTTTCGCTACCAAAATGATGATGAAAGAAATGGAGAAATTAGACATGCCACCTGTTGGAGAGTTTTTAGAAATTTTATCTGACTCTGGTTGTATGCTTTGGGCATGTAAATTAGCTGTAGAGATGTTCCATTTAGAAGAAAAAGATTTAATTGATGATCTAGACGGAATCTTAACTATTGGAGATTTTTACAGTAGAGCAGATCAAGAGGGCACACAACTTCTTTTTATCTAAAAATACTTTTTTCTTATTAAAAAAACCGAGCAAAATTGCTCGGTTTTTTAATATTTTCTATTTGTCTCGTCCTAATATAGTGTTACACTAAACATTATTTATTCATGGAATTAC
>CAZZPG010000193.1:0-2876 GCA_964655975.1 uncultured Flavobacteriaceae bacterium | reverse complement strand
GTGGTCGCTTATTAGCAAGAGAATTAATATCTAAAATGGGTAAAGGCTCTCAAATGCGTTTACGTGCTATTGTAACACGAGGAAAGATTAATCAAACAGTATTAGAAAAAAGAGCCTCATTATTAAATAATGATTCTGTTCATGGAGATTTCTTAGGGACAGTTCAAGTAGATGCAGATAATAGTGCGTTAATAATTAACGGCACAACTGTTTATGTAATTTCTGCCAACGAACCAGAAGAAATAGATTATACAAAATACGGAATTAAGAATGCCTTAATAATTGATAATACAGGTGCTTTTAGAGATAAAAAAGCCTTAAACAGACACCTTGTTCCTAAAGGAGTAGATAAAGTATTACTAACAGCACCAGGTAAAGGTGTACCAAATATTGTATACGGAGTAAATCATACAGAATATAACCTAGATAAGATTAATATTTTCTCAGCAGCATCTTGTACTACCAATGCAATTACACCAGTTTTAAAAGTGCTAGAAGATAATTTTGGAATAAAAAAAGGACATATAGAAACCATACACGCCTATACAAACGACCAAAATTTGGTAGATAATATGCATAGTAAGTATCGTAGAGGAAGAGCTGCAGCATTAAATATGGTGATTACCGAAACAGGTGCAGGAAAAGCAGTAGCCAAAGCATTACCCGCATTAGAAGGAAAATTAACATCAAATGCCATTAGAGTACCAGTACCAAATGGGTCTTTAGCTATTTTAAACCTACAATTACATAGAAATGCCACGATAGAATCCATCAATTCAATTATGAAAAAATACGCTTTAGAAGGTGATTTAGTAGAGCAAATTAAATATTCTTTAGATAATGAACTAGTTTCTTCTGATATAATTGGCTCCACAGCACCCTCTATTTTTGATAGTAAAGCTACCATTGCAGATGGAGATACTATTGTAATTTATGTTTGGTATGATAACGAGTACGGATACTCACACCAAGTAATGCGTTTAGCAAAACATATTGCCAAAGTAAGACGTTTTACATATTATTAGTAAAATTTTATTACTGTGAATTACTGAGCAAAGTAAAAATATAACCGAAACAATTTTGTTTCGGTTTTTTGTTTTTCTATTTTTAGCAAACATAATTTAGTACAATTTTGAAATTACAAAAAAATAAGATGCTTATTGCTTTGATAGATGAATATAAAAGAGCAACAAAAGATTTAAAAGCTATTTTAACAACGCTCTCTACAGATGATTTTCTGGTAATTAGAGATAAAAATACTACAGACCCAGACTGTACATCAATACAAACAGTAGTTTCTCATTGTATTCACTCAGGTTATACCTATGCAAGTTATATTCAACAAACAAATAACGGTGTTTGGTTTACTTATAAAAAAGAAGTTGATACGCCAAGTTTTTCAATGAATGAATTAGATAAAATGCTAACTTATACAGAAAAATCTTTTTTAGACAATTGGCAGAAAACCAATGAAGAAATAGAAAAAACATTTATAAAAACAAGATGGAATGTAACCTATAATGTTGAGCAATTACTAGAACACGCCATTGTACATATTTTAAGACATCGAAGACAAATTGAAAAATTTTTAAAAATTAGCTAAAAACCTAATAGGTTTTTAAGACCAATAAAGTCTCATAAAAAAATGACCACTCAACAAAAAATACAATCCCTAAGAAAAGAATTAAACAAACATAATTACAACTATTATGTGCTAGATAATACCACCATTTCTGATTATGATTTTGATATAAAACTCAAAGAATTAAAAACCTTAGAAACAGAAAATCCACAATTTTTCGACGCCAATTCACCCACACAAAGAGTAGGAGGAACTATTACTAAGAATTTTGAAACCGTTACCCATAAAAACCGAATGTACTCTTTAGATAACTCATACTCTAAAGAAGATTTACAAGATTGGGAAAAACGCATTCAAAAGATATTAGATACAAAAAAAATTGAATATATCTGTGAATTAAAATTTGACGGAGCCTCCATCAACTTAACCTATAAAAACGGTAGGTTTGTTAAAGCAGTTACTCGTGGAGATGGTTTTCAAGGTGATGATGTTTCTGCAAATATTAGAACCATAAAATCCATTCCATTATCAATTTCTGATAATTTTCTGCAAAATTTCGAAATACGAGGAGAAATTATTTTACCCTTAGATGGATTTCAAAAAATGAATGAAGAACGTATTTCAAATGATGAAGAACCATACAGAAACCCAAGAAATACCGCAAGTGGAAGTTTAAAATTACAAGACAGTACAACCGTTGCCAAACGCCCCTTAGACTGCTTGTTGTATCAAGTAGTAACCAACGAGCGTAAATATAAAACACATTTCGAGAGTTTAGAAACTGCAAGAAAAGTAGGATTTAAAGTACCAAAAACCATTAAATTAGCAAAAACCATTGATGAAGTTTTTCTTTTTATTAATAATTGGGACACAAAAAGACACCATTTACCTTATGAAACCGATGGAGTTGTTGTAAAAGTAAATAATTTACAACAGCAAGAAGAATTAGGATATACATCAAAATCACCTCGTTGGGCAATTGCATATAAATTTAAAGCAGTACAGGTAAACACTATTTTACATAAAATAACCTATCAAATTGGGCGTACAGGAGCCATAACACCCGTTGCTAATTTAGAGCCTATACAATTGGCTGGTACTATAGTAAAACGTGCTTCTTTACACAATGCAGACCAAATTGCAAAGTTAGATATTAGAGAAAAAGACACCGTTTTTGTAGAAAAAGGAGGCGAGATTATTCCTAAAATTGTTGCAGTAGATTTCACAAAACGTCCAGCAGATTCTGTACCAACAAAATATGCAACTCATTGTCCAAAATGTAAAACAGAATTAG
>CAZZPG010000192.1:0-2923 GCA_964655975.1 uncultured Flavobacteriaceae bacterium | reverse complement strand
ACAATTATTGTGTTCAAATTGGCTTAAGTAAAGTCCTTGGTCTTTCATGTTTTTTTGAATTTCATCTATTAAAATCGTTGTAAAATTATATTTTTTATATCATATATTAAAATTTAATAAAAAAAATGCAATGAATTTAAAAATTCATTGCATTTTTTGTAATATACCCAAAAAGAGTAGCTTTAAATTGTGAAATTCTGGCTAAATATTTTTTTAGTGTTCGTTTAATCTAAAATCTGGGTAAGCTTTTATACCGTGTTCGTGTAAATCTAAACCTTCTACTTCTTCTTTTTCAGAAACTCTGATTCCAACTACCTTCTTTAAAGTATATAGAATTGCAAAAGAAGTTCCAATACAAAAAGCAGCATACACAACAATACCAATTAATTGAGTACCAAACTGTTCTAAACCAGCTTTTGCTCCGAAGATTCCAACAGCAAGAGTTCCCCAAATACCACAAATTAAGTGTACAGCAATCGCTCCAACAGGGTCGTCTAATTTAATTTTATCAACAAAAGCAACGGCTAAAACAATAATAGCACCTGCAATAAATCCGATAGAAACAGCCTCTAAAGGTGACATTAAATCTGCACCAGCAGTGATTCCTACCAATCCACCTAAAATTCCGTTTAAGAACATTGTTAAATCGTAGTTTTTATAAAGAAGGGTTGATAAAATAAAAGCACCTATACCTCCTGAAGCTGCAGCTAAAGATGTGGTTACTAGTGTTAAAGAAGTTAATTCTGGGTTTGCAGATAAAACGGAGCCACCATTAAAGCCAAACCATCCTAACCAAAGAATTAATACACCACCAGTTGCTAATGGAATGTTGTGTCCTAGAATAACTAAAGGCTTTCCTTCTTTAGTAAATTTACCGATACGAGGGCCTAATAACCAAACGGCTACTATTGCTGCCCAACCACCTACAGAGTGTACTAAAGTAGATCCTGCAAAGTCATAAAATCCTAATTTATCTAAAAAGCCACCTCCCCATTTCCAAGAACCTGCTATTGGGTAGACTAATCCTACATAAATAATTACAAAAATCATAAATGAACCAATTTTTATACGTTCTGCAACAGCACCAGATACAATGGTAGCTGCAGTTGCGGCAAACATTCCTTGAAACAAGAAATCTGTCCAGTAGGTATAGCCTTGGTTGTAAGTTAAATCTAAAGTTCCTTTTGTGTTTAGAGGAGCGTCTAGTCCAAATCCTGCAAAACCTAAAAAACCATTAAAGTCTCCTGGATACATTAAATTAAAGCCTACAATATAGTAAAGTAATAAGCCTGTTGTGATGATGAAAATGTTTTTAAATAAAACGTTGATAGTATTTTTTTGTCTAGTTAATCCGATTTCTAAAAAAGAAAAACCAAGATGCATAAAGAATACCAATGCGGTACAAATCATCATCCATACATTATTTACTGTTAATAATCCTTCCATAATTTTTAATTTAATGATTTTTTACCTTTTTCTCCTGTTCGTATTCTGTATGATTCTTCAATGTTAGAAATGAAAATTTTCCCATCACCAATTTCACCAGTGAAGGCAACTTTTAAAATGGTTTCTATTGTTATTTTTTCAAATTCATCATTAACAACAATAGATAAATAACGTCTTTGAATATCGTTGGTGCTGTATGTAACACCTCTATATACGTGCCCTTCTTTTTCGTTTCCTTGTCCTGATACATCCCAATAAGTAAAAAAATTGATGCCTACATCATGTAGTGCATTTCTTACTACTCGGTATTTTGATTTTCTGATAATTGCTTCGATTTTTTTCATGATATGATGATTTAATTATTGATGATTAAAAATTATATATAGCAGCTAATGTTGCTCCAGAGAGGTTGTTTCTTCCAAAAAAAGTTACATCTTTAGATGTGTCGTGTCTTAATTCTGTAATTATTTTTAGGTTTTCTGATAACTTCTTATTTAGTGAAAGTGTATAGGCAGATTGGTTTGTGTTTTTTGATGTTGATGTAGTTGTAAAAAACTCTGGTCTTAGTCCTAAAGAAAAAGTTTTAGAAAAGGATTTTTGTAAATAAAGAGCGACTCCTTTGTATCCTGCATCTGCATCATTAGAGTTTGAGTATGCTGCATTTATTCCTAAATAAAAAGAGTCTATTACATCAAATCCACCTGTATAATCTAAGTATAAAACATCTTTAAATCCAAATCCATCTGAGCCGTAAACTAAATTAAAATACTGACCTTTATAACCTGTTTGAAATCCTAATTGAAATGAATTTGTGGTATTGGTTCCTGCAATAATTCCATGAGGATTTGTTACGTAATCCACTTTAAAACCTGTATGAGAAAATAACATTTACCATTCCTAATCCAAAACCATGTGCAGGAACATCAGATAAAAAACCAACGGTGCCAAGTGAATTGTTAGATAGATTGCTACTGTAATATGTGTCTACTATTCCGTTTACAGAAAATGCTTTTTCAGTGTTTTTCTCTTGACCACTTGCTGTAATACTTATCGCTAAGAATAAGGTAAAAAGAATTTTCCCCATTAGATTGTTTTTTACAAGTTCCTACTAAATTATTCTGGTTCAAAAGTAATAGTATAACTTCAATAAAAAAATTAGAGTAATTTACGAAAACGTTATAGAAAAACAACACCTATCAAAAAATAGGGGGTAATATTAAAAAATACATATAATAATGTATTAATGTTACAAAAAAAAGGAGGAAACGGAAATTTATCAAGTTTATTTGATGATATCATAAAAATGATATTTCATCAAATAAACTTTTTTAAACACTAAAATTAGTGTTGTTTTATTGCTTTATAGTATAAAAGAAATATCTAAGTAAGAAAAGAATTGTAGGTTAGTAGTATTCAAAAACTCCAAATTCACTTTTAATTGTTAGTTTTTTTGTTTCTGATGCTTCTATACGACCTA
>CAZZPG010000191.1:0-2986 GCA_964655975.1 uncultured Flavobacteriaceae bacterium | reverse complement strand
CGTTTACCTTTTACAAGCGATGAGGCTAAGATTTTAAATCAAGAGATCTTCGAAACTATTTACTTTGCAGCAGTAACCTCATCTATGGAAATTGCAAAAGCAAGCGAACCATATTCAACATTTAAAGGTTCACCCATGTCTCGAGGAGAGTTTCAATATAATATGTGGAACATTAAAGATGAAGATTTAAGTGGTAATTGGGATTGGAAAAAACTACGTAAAAATGTAATAAAACACGGAGTTAGAAACTCACTTTTAGTAGCGCCAATGCCAACGGCGTCTACCTCTCAAATCTTAGGAAATAATGAGGCTTTTGAACCCTATACTTCAAATATTTATACACGTAGAGTATTATCTGGAGAGTTTATTGTGGTAAATAAACACTTATTAGAAGATTTGGTAGAATTAGATTTGTGGGATAACAATATGAAAGAAGATATTATGCGTGCAAACGGGTCTATCCAACATATTGATGCCATTCCACAAGACTTAAAAGACCTCTACAAAACTGTTTGGGAGTTAAGTATGAAAGATATTATAGACATGGCACGCCATAGAGGATATTTTATAGACCAATCTCAATCTTTAAATTTATTTATGCAAGATCCAGACTTTGGTAAATTAACCTCAATGCATTTCTACGGATGGAAATCTGGCCTAAAAACAGGTATGTATTATTTAAGAACCAAATCTGCAGTAAATGCAATTCAGTTTACACTTTCTAAAGAAAAGAAAGAAGACAAACCCTTAACTGCAGAAGAATACAAAACCATGGTAGAAACTTCTAAAAATGCAGATCCAGATGATTGTTTAATGTGTGGTTCTTAAAATGAATAAAACTAGAATTATTGGAATTGGTTTATTTTCTATAGGAGTTATTACTGGACTTACTTTTGATAATGAAGTGTCTGGTTTGTTTTCTGGAATCTTAATTGGTTTTGGAATAGGAATTTTTATAAAAGGAAGATTTAAAAAATCTGATAAACCAACCTAAATTTATAAAAAAAATCTCAATATATTTGGGGTTCTTTTTTAATTTAAAGCTAAGAGAAAGTCTTGATTTGATAAAAAATACTGAACTTAATTTAGCAAAATTATGAACTGGGAACAGCTACTCTCATTAAAACGATTTGGCGATACCAAAAAACGCCCAAGAGCACAACAAGATGAAACTCGTTTGGGTTTTGAAGTAGATTTTGATAGAATTATATTTTCATCAGCATTTAGAAGTTTGCAAGATAAAACACAGGTAATTCCATTATCTGAAACCGATTTTGTTCACACACGTTTAACACACAGTTTAGAAGTATCTGTGGTAGGAAGAACCCTAGGAAGACGTGTTGGGAAAGTGTTGTTAGAACGTCATCAAAATTTAAAAGAATTAGGGTATACCTTTAACGATTTTGGGGCTATTGTTGCCGCAGCATCTGTAATGCATGATATTGGGAATCCTCCTTTTGGACACTCTGGAGAAAAAGCCATTGGAGAGTATTTTAAAACAGGAAATGGCGTACACTATAAAAATCAACTTACCGATAAAGAATACCAAGATCTCATAGATTTTGAAGGAAATGCCAATGGATTTAAAATATTAACAGAAAGTAGAGATGGTGTTTCTGGAGGATTGCGTTTATCGTATGCAACTTTAGGGGCATTTATAAAATACCCAAAAGAATCACTTCCTAAAAAGCCTACAAAACATATAGTTGATAAAAAATATGGTGTTTTTCAATCAGAAAAAGAAGCATTTTTAGATATTGTTACTGATTTAGGTTTGCAACAAAAATCGAATACAGACATTTCTTATTTTAGACACCCACTAGCGTATTTGGTAGAAGCAGCAGATGATATTTGCTATACTATTATCGACTTTGAAGATGGTATTAATTTAGGTCTAATAGAAGAAGAGTACGCTTTAGAATATCTAATAAATTTGGTTAGAAATACCATAGACTCTAAGAAATATCACTCACTACAACATACCAAAGATAGAGTAAGTTATTTAAGAGCATTGGCTATTAATACCTTAATTAATGAAGCTGTGGATATATTTTTAGCTAATGAAACAACTATTTTACAAGGAGATTTTGACAAATCTTTATTAAACAAATGTAAGTACGAAGCACAAATAAATGACATTATTAAACTCAGTATTTCTAAAATTTACAAGAGTAAAGAAGTCGTAGAAAAAGAAGTAGCAGGTTACAGAATTATTGCAGATATTTTAGATGTATTTGTAACAGCTTTAAATAATAAATTTAAAGGAATACCTACTAATTTTGATGTATTGGTATTGAATTTACTCCCAAAGGAATACCACACATCCTCTACAAATTTATACCATAGAATTATGAAAATTTGTAGCTATGTATCTAGTATGTCTGATAGTTATGCTATTCGTATTCATAAAAAATTAACAGGAAATATTTTGTAGTTATATAAATTATACTAAATTTAGATGCTTAAAAAAACATAAATTAATTTTTATCTGTATTTAATCAAATTTTTCTAACTTAAAAAGTTATTTAGTAAAAATGACTTTCATAATTATTTTACATAAGAAAAATGACAAGAATCAAAAACAATTATTAACCTTTTTGTTACAGTTTCTAATGTTAGAAAAAATAATTTTAACCTAGATATTTTTATCTTTGAAAAAAAATCACAAAAACTGTAACAAAACAAAATTGTTATCGTCATACATTTAATAAATAAACACTAAACAATCACAAAATGAAAAAAAGCATTTTATTTCTAGCTTCAGCTCTTTTTACCATATTGGTTTCTTTTGGGCAACAAGTTAAATTTGAAGAATATGATTTATCTAACGGATTACACGTTATTTTACATCAAGATAACTCTGCTCCAGTTGTAACTACATCAGTAATGTACCACGTAGGGACAAAGGATGAAAACCCAGAAAGAACAGGGTTTGCACACTTTTTTGAACATCTTTTGTTTGAAGGGACAAAAAATATTAAAAAAG
>CAZZPG010000190.1:0-3036 GCA_964655975.1 uncultured Flavobacteriaceae bacterium | reverse complement strand
ACTTTTGTAATTAGGATTTTGGTTATTGGCAACAATTGTCCATGTTTTACCACCATCAGTGGTAATGGCTTTGTTGTTTGTGTTTTCTTTGGGTTTTGAATAATCTCCGCCAATAATAATTCCGTTATTTTCATCATAAAAATCAACAGAATAAATACCTTGAGCACCATTTCCTTGTATGATAGGTGTTTCAAAAACATCCCATGTTTTTCCTTTATCTAAAGATTTAAATACTCTTGATTTTTTTCCTCCAGAAACCATCCAAACCGTATTGTTTATAATGGCTATATTGGTATTGCTTGCCGCAAAAGCAGCCTCATCTTTTACTACTTTTGGTAGTTGAGAGCAATCTGTCTTTTTCCACGTAGCACCTCCATCAGAAGTAATAATAATAGATAAACAATCATTTGTTGGATCTCCCATTGCAATTCCATTTTGTGCATCAAAAAAATGCATTGAGTCATAAAATGTTTTTGTATGATTTTCTATATATACCAATGTATTTTTATCATCAGAAATTTTATACAATAATGCAGGGCTACCAATACTCAATGCAAAAATATCGATTCCGTTACTAGCAATACTTCTAAATTGTGGTACAATACTGTCTTGGAAACGTACATATTTTGTTGTCCAAGATTTTCCGCCATCTTTGGTAAAACCAACATCACCACGTGAGCCTGCAAAATAGATTTCATTTTTATTGATAACTTTGATGGCACGAACGCTAGAGCTATCTATCTTAAATTCTTGAATAGTAATAGATTTTATAGTTCTTGGGGGGTATTTTTTTTTGCAAGAAATAAAAATAAATCCGATTATTAATAAAAGTGATAATTTCCTCATGAATGATTATTTTTGTGGAACTAAAAGTACATAAATCATCTAAAATATCATGAAAAAAGCAATCGTAATTTCTGGAGGAGGTAGCAAAGGAGCATTTGCTGGTGGGGTTGCACAATATTTAATGCAAGAAAAGAGAAAAGATTATGACCTTTTTATTGGAACTTCTACAGGTAGTTTATTGGTTTCTCATTTGGCTTTGGGGGAGTTTGAAGATTTGAAAGATATTTATACGTCTGTAAATCAAAAAACAATTTTTAGCAATAGCCCATTTAAAATTAGAGTGGTTGATGGAGCAAAAGTAATATCTATACGCCATAGAAATACATTTTGGAATTTTTTAAATGGACGTAAAACCTTTGGTGAGAGTAAAAATTTACGAAAATTAATTAGGAATAGAATTGTAGAGGACATGTATCATAGAATTAAAAAAACTCATAAAGATGTTGTAGTTACGGTTTCTAATATAACTGCTAATCAAATAGAGTACAAGTCGATTAGAGATTTTGAATATGAAGATTTTTGTGATTGGATTTGGGCTTCTTGTAACTATATACCATTTATGAGTTTGCTAGAAAAGAATCATTGTCAATATGGCGATGGGGGTTTTGGCTCATTAGTGCCTATTAGAGAAGCCATAAAGCGTGGTGCTAAAGAAATAGATGTAATTATTTTAGAAACAGAGATAAATCAGCTAAATAAATTACCAGCTAAAAATCCATTTTCTTTATTGATGGATGTGTTTGATTTTATGTTAGATCATGTAGAAAAACACAATATTACTATTGGTAAATTAGCTGCAAAACATAAAAATGTAAAACTTAATATGTATTATACACCAACTGTTTTAACTACCAATTCTTTGATTTTTGATAAAGAATTGATGAAAAAATGGTGGAAAGATGGTTATAATCACGCAAAAAAGAAAAATGAAGAATTAATGAGTGAGTTTAGACCAAATATAATTGAAAATGAAGATATGGCTAAAAATAAAGATGCAAAACTCTAAGTTTTTTTAAGTTTTCAGTTTAGATAAATTAATCATTTATCTAAACTGAAAATAAATATTAGGTTTAATTTAGGTTGTAAAGATTACTCAAACTCTACATACATATTATTTCCTGTAGGCAATACAATTTTAGAATTACTGATTTCTTTTAGTTCAACAGATTTTTGTAAGACTAACTTAGCTCCAGTTGTAATGTACGTAATAGTTCTTGCTAAAAGAGGGTCAGACAATTCTCCTAAAGTACCCATATTACCATAATTTTCTGCAATATCAACCTCTGGTGTAAAGCCTTGAGGAGCATTTTCATCATTTTTATTTTTTATCTCTAACACAATAGGTTGCATTGCCCAAGTATGTGATTTTAAATTAGCGCCTTTTCGTGTATAATTATCAGAATCATATAAGGTTATTGAGCCAACGTGTTTGCCATAGGTTGTTTTTCCTACTAATTTTACATCAATATATGCCTTTAATCCGTTAATTACTAATTCAGAAGCAGAAGCAGAATTATGAGATACAATAAAATATACTTGTGGCATTTGAAGGCTATTTATGGTTGTATTTGTTGCTTTAATTTTGGTAGGAAAGGTATTTAAAAATCTACTAGAATTATTAGTAGCAACTGTTACTTTATCATTCCACACTTGTTTAGAAAATAATTGACCTCCAAACTGCCCTGTAATCATACTTGCTAAATAGGTTGCTGTTCTAACAGAGCCTCCACCATTATAGCGTAAATCTATTACTAAATCTGTAATATTATTGTTTTTTAAGGTTGCAAAAGCGTCGTTTAATTGGCTATCGTAATTACTTACAAAACCGTTGTACAAAAGGTATCCTACTTTAGTTGTGGGATTAACATCAATAATTTTGGTAATAGCAACAGGGTTTTCTTGTACTTGTGTTTTAGACAAAGAAATACTGTTTCCGTTTGCTATAGGATTTCCATCGTTATAATTTGCTAAACCAATAGTAATATTATTGTTATTTGAAAATAATAATTTTTTATAGTTACCACTTGTAATTTGAGTACCGTTAACGGTATTAAAAATCATTCCTCTTGTAATTCCTTTATTTGCTGCGGGTGAATTAGAAACTACATAGCGTACATACCCAAAAATAGTAGAACTGTTATTAGAGAAACGCACTAATCCAAACTCCATTCCTGTACTTAGGGTAACTCC
>CAZZPG010000189.1:0-3059 GCA_964655975.1 uncultured Flavobacteriaceae bacterium | reverse complement strand
GAACCACCAATATCTATTCCTAAAATTGTCATACTTGTTTGTTGAACTTAAAAAAATTATAAAGAAAGTAAGTTCAACTTATTAGCTAATGCTTAGAGTTGAACTTACAAAAATAGTCTTTCCTATATGTCAGTCTTGTTATAATTTAAGGCTTTTATGAAAAATTCTCCTATCTTTAAAGCCTACATAACTTTCGCATTATAACGGCCTACATTGCCGACAAGCAAGGATCTTTCATAAAAAATAGGATTATTAAATTTAAACCCTGCCAAGGTAATGAAATTTATTTTAAAACCTCTTCAATAATTTTTCCTGTAGTGCCATTAGGAAACTCAATTTGTAATAAATTTGAAATAGTTGGTGCAATATCTATGATATTATATTTCTTTTTTGACACCCCTTTTTTAATGCCATTTCCATAAAAAATAAGAGGAATATGTGTGTCATAAGAATAACCTGTTCCGTGTCCTGTTCCTTTTTTACCATAGGCAGAGCTAAGTGTTGACGGATTTACCAATAATAAAATATCACCAGATATTTTTTGATTGTATCCGTTTTGTAAAGAATTTAAAATCCCATGGGTAAACGTAGTAGTTTGTAATGCTTTTGCAGTTACAGTTTTATAAATTCCGTTAAACTCAATAGATTTGTCAGCAATTTTTTGTGCAACAGTATGTAAATCTAACTCTAAAGAAGTTAGTACTTTTTTATCAAGTGTAATTTGATAATTAGAAATATTTTTAATCAGTTTTTCTGAGTTGTACTCTTTTTTGGTAAATTTGGTTATGAATTTTTTAAACTTTTTAGTGCTAAAATAGCTAGTAGGTATTTTTATTGATTTCAAATAAGTTGGCACATGTACAGCCCCATGATCTGCTGTTAAAAACAAAGTGTAATTTCCTCTTCCTACTTGTTTGTCTAAAATGGTAAATAATCTTGCTAAATCTTTGTCTAAACGGATGTAGGTATCTTCAATTTCTTTAGATGCTACACCAAATTGATGTCCTATATAATCTGTAGAAGAAAAACTAATGGATAAGAAATCTGTATTTTTAGATTTCCCTAAGCTCTCGTTAATAATTGCCGCTTCTACAAAATCAACAGTAAAAGAATTGCCAGCAGGTATCGCTTTTAAAATACTGTAATTATTGTTTTTACTTCTCAAAGAAGGAACGTCATGAGGGAAAGTAGGAGTGTCTTCTCCTTTAAAAGGATGTTCAAAATTATTATTATCAGCAATACTTTCTGTGTAAGTAGAAATATCATATAAGGTTTCCCAAGGGATGCTCAAATAATCATCAGCTTTTCCAGAATTATTAAAATCTTGTACCCAACTTGGTAATGTGTCCATGTAAAATGAAGAAGAAATCCAAGTGCCTTGTTTTCCTCCATCAAACCAATAAGCTGCATTTGCTGTATGACCTACAGGTAAAATTGCGGCTCTATCTTTAAGTGCAATACCGATAATTTTTCCTTTCATGTTCTGTGCCAAATGCAACTGATCTGCAATAGTTGTTGTTTGCATTCTGTAAGGAGATTTTTTTCCGCCATCACCCTCGTTTCCAATAGTTTTGTAATTAGAATCATCTACACAATAAATTATTTTCTCTTTATTTTTATCATACCAATTGTTAGAAATAATTCCATGAATACTTGGTGTAGTTCCTGTATAAATAGAAGTATGCCCAACAGCTGTATAGGTAGGGATATAATTAAAACGAGTATTTTCTAACGAGAAACCATCATTTAACAAACGTTTAAAACCATTATTACCATATTTATCCGCAAAACGAAATAAGTAGTCATAACGCATTTGATCGATAACAATACCAACAATTAATTTAGGTTTTAGTTGTGGTTTTTTATTGTTGCAACTAACAAATCCTAATAAAGATAAAATGGAAATGAATATTCTTTTTTTCATAATAATAAAGATAAAAATGTATGTGCATCAAAAATACATTTTTTGATAGTAAAACACTAATGATTGTTAAGAGTTAATGCTTTTTTAATACATTAGCAAAATAAAATGGATGCATGAATTATCTTGAGCATATTGGTAAATATTTTTTGATGCTAAAAGAGGTTTTTAAAAAACCACAAAAAAGCAGGGTATTTAAAGATGCGTTGTTTAAAGAGATAGAAGAATTAGGCGTAAAATCTTTAGGAATAGTTGCATTTATTTCTTTTTTTATTGGTGGTGTAATTGCAATGCAAACCGCGTTGAATTTAAATAACCCGATGATTCCGAAATCATTGGTAGGTTTTGCCGCAAAAAGATCGATTATTTTAGAATTTGCACCTACTTTTTGTTCTATTATTTTAGCAGGAAAAGTAGGTTCATATATAACGTCAAGCATAGGTACTATGAGAGTTACTGAACAAATTGACGCTCTTGAGGTTATGGGGATTAATTCACTAAATTACTTGGTGTTGCCTAAAATAATCTCTACCGTAATTTTTTATCCATTTTTAATTATTTTAGGAATGTTTTTAGGTATTTTCGGTGGATGGGTGGCAGGAAACCTTTCGGGTTTATTTGCAGGAGTTGATTATATCAAAGGAATACAGACCGATTTTACACCATTTTTAATTCAATACGCACTTATAAAAACAGTAATATTTGCTTTTTTGATAGCCACAGTACCTTCATACCATGGATTTTATGTAAAAGGAGGTTCTTTAGAAGTAGGAAAAGCAAGTACAAAAGCAGTAGTTTGGACTATTGTATTGATAGTAATTGCTAATTATTTTTTAACTCAAATGCTTTTAACCTAAATGATAGAAGTAAAAAATTTACATAAAGGTTTTGGAGATGTAGAAGTTTTAAAAGGAATCTCTACTACTTTTTATCCTGGAAAAACAAGTTTAATTATTGGTCAGAGCGGATCAGGAAAAACGGTATTTTTAAAATCGTTAATAGGATTACATACTCCAGAAAAAGGGTCTGTAATTTTTGATGGAAGAGTAAATACAGCACTTTCTGGCAAAGAAAAAAGACAACTGAGACAAGAGTTAGGAATGGTATTTCAAGGAAGCGCTTTGTTTGATTCTCAAAC
>CAZZPG010000188.1:0-3092 GCA_964655975.1 uncultured Flavobacteriaceae bacterium | reverse complement strand
TGTGTATCATAAGAATAAGCTGTACCGTGTGATGTTCCTTTTTTTGTATGTCCTATACTTATAACAGAGGGGTTGGTTATTAGTAATACATCTCCTGATAATTTTTGATTATAGCCATTTTGCAAATAATTTAAAACTCCTGTGGTAAATGAAGTAGTTTGTAAAGTTCTTGCTATTACAGTTTTGTATATACCTCTGTAGCTAATAACTTCATCTGCAATAGTTTGCGCTACATTATTTTGATTTAGATGTAAAGATATAATTTTTTCTTTATTCAAAAAGATTTGATGGTTAGAAATATTTTCTACTATCTCATTAGAGTTATAATATTTAACTGTAATTTTTTCTACAAATTTTCTGAATTTTTTGGCACTAGAATAATTTGCAGGAATTTTTATAGATTTTAAATATGAAGGAACTTGTACCCCAGCATGATCTGCCGTTAAAAAGATGGTGTAATTTCCTTTTCCTACCTGTTTATCTAAAAACTGAAAGAAACTAGCCAAATCTTTGTCTAATCTTAAATAAGTATCTTCAATTTCTTTAGAGGCAACACCATAATTATGACCAATATAATCTGTTGAGGAGAAACTAATAGCTAAAAAATCTGTAGCTTCAGATTTTCCTAGTTGTTCTCCAATAATAGCTGCTTTAGCAAAATCTGCTGTAAAACTATTACCAGCAGGAATTGATTTTAAAATACTATAATTTTTATTCTTTTTTCTAAGTTTAGGAATATTATGTGGGAAAATGGGTTTTTCTTCTCCTTTAAATGTTTTTTCAAAATTATTATCATCGGCAATACTTTCTGTATAGGTAGAAATATCGTACAAAGTTACCCAAGGTTTGCTTAAATACTCATCTGCCTTTTTTGAAGAATTAAATGTTTTTACCCAATTTGGCAACTTATTCATATAAAAAGATGATGTTATCCATGTTCCATACTTTCCTCCATCATACCAATAAGCGGCATTGGCTGTATGTCCTGCAGAGAGTATAGAGGAACGATCTTTTATAGCTATTCCTATAGTTTTACCTTTCATGTTTTGTCCTAAATGTAATTGGTCTGTAATGGTTGTTGTAAACATCCTATATGGAGATTTTTTACCTCCTCTACCATCATTTCCTATAGTTTTATATCTATCATCATCAACTACATAAATCATTTTGTGTAAATATTTATCATACCAATTATTAGATATAACTCCATGGTAGGAAGGTGTAGTTCCAGAATAAATTGATGCATGACCAACAGCTGTATAAGAAGGGATATGATTTATATGTGCATTTTCTAATGAAAATCCATAATTTAATAAGCGTTTAAACCCATCATTTCCATATTTATCCGCAAATCTAATCAAATAATCATAACGCATTTGGTCTATAACAATACCAATAACTAACTTTGGTTTTTCTTTTTTAATCGTTTGAGAATAGCAATTAAAACTCAAAAAAGTAAGTAAAAATAATAGAGGAAAAAAAAATTTCATGGTGTTTTTATATTATTAGCTCAAAAATACATATTCTTTCTTATTTTAGCGAAAAAGAAATCTAATTAAATGAATTATTTAGAACATATTGGTAAATACTTTATAATGCTTAAGCAAATTTTTACAAAACCACAAAGAGCAAAAGTGTTTAAAGAAGTTTTTTTTAGAGAAATAGATGAGTTAGGTTTAAAATCTATTGGTATTATTTCATTTATTTCCTTTTTTATTGGGGGGGTAATTGCTTTGCAAACTGCATTAAATTTAAATGGTCCATTAATACCAAAATCTTTAATTGGTTTTGCAGCAAAAAGATCTATTATTTTAGAGTTTGCACCTACATTTTGTTCTATTATTTTAGCAGGAAAAGTAGGCTCATACATTACATCTAGCATAGGTACAATGAGGGTTACAGAACAAATTGATGCTTTAGAGGTAATGGGAATAAACTCTTTAAATTATTTAGTACTACCAAAAGTATTGGCTACTATTTTATTTTATCCTTTTTTAATTGTTTTAGGTATGTTTTTAGGTATTTTTGGAGGTTGGGCTGCGGGAGCTTTATCAGGTATTTTTGCAAGTCCAGATTATATAGAAGGTATTCAAATAGATTTTCAACCTTTTCTAATTACCTATGCAATTATAAAAACGTTAGTTTTTGCTTTTTTAATAGCCACAATACCTTCTTATCATGGTTATTACGTAAAAGGAGGCTCTTTAGAGGTTGGTAAGGCAAGTACACAATCTGTTGTTTGGACAATAGTGGTTATTGTTTTTGCTAATTATTTTCTAACTCAAATGTTACTTACTTAAAATGATAGAGGTTAAAAATTTACATAAAAACTTTGGTAATGTGCCTATACTAAAAGGAATCTCTGCCATTTTTGAAACTGGAAAAACAAGCTTAATTATTGGGCAAAGTGGTTCAGGAAAAACAGTGTTTATAAAATCTTTAATAGGGTTGCACACTCCTGATAAAGGAAGTGTAATTTATGATGGTAGAATTAATACAGAATTTTCTATTGAAGAAAAAAGACAATTACGTCAAGAATTAGGTATGGTATTTCAAGGAAGTGCTTTGTTTGACTCTCTTACAGTAGAAGAAAATGTAATGTTTCCTCTAAAAATGTTTACAAAAAAGCCTATTGATGAGATGTTAGATCGAGTTAATTTTGTTTTAAAACGTGTAAATTTAGAAAATTCAAATAAAAAATTTCCAGCAGAACTTTCTGGTGGTATGCAAAAAAGAGTTGCAATAGCTAGAGCTATTGTAATGAATCCTAAATATTTATTTTGTGATGAGCCTAACTCTGGATTAGACCCACAAACAGCTATTGTTATTGATAATTTAATACAAGAAATTACAGATGAATATCAAATAACAACTGTAATAAACACCCATGATATGAACTCTGTAATGGAAATTGGAGAAAAAATTGTATTTTTAAAAAATGGGGTAAAAGCTTGGGAAGGCACTAATAAAGAAATTTTTAAAACTGATAATGAGGCTATTGTAGATTTTGTATATTCATCTAATTTATTTAAGAAAGTAAGAGAAGCTTATCTAAATGAAACAAAATAAAAAAACTGCTTTGTTTTTAACAA
>CAZZPG010000187.1:0-3264 GCA_964655975.1 uncultured Flavobacteriaceae bacterium | reverse complement strand
CATCGGTTCTAAAATTGCCGATTATTTGATAAAACCTGTAAACCCAATGCAGATTTTACTAAGTTTAAAGAAAAATTTAGATCATTCTCGTTTAATTTCTGAAAAAACAACTTCAAATTATCAACAAGAATTTAGAAAAATTTCTATGAATTTGGCTATGGTAAATTCTTATGAAGAATGGATAGAACTCTATAAGAAACTAGTTCATTGGGAGTTAGAATTAGAAAATATTAATGATTCTGGAATGTTAGAAATCTTAGAATCACAAAAATCTGAAGCTAACTCTCAATTTTTTAAATTCATCAAAAAAAATTATGAAAATTGGCTATCAAATAACAATAAACCTACTTTTTCTCATACACTTTTTAAAGACTATGTTGTACCTAATTTAAGTGAAAAACAAGGCACACTATTAGTTGTTATAGACAATTTACGTTATGACCAATACCGTATTTTAGAACCATTGATTAATACTTTTTATAAAAAAGAAGAAGAACACTCATATTTTAGTATCCTTCCCACATCAACTCAATATGCAAGAAATGCTATTTTTTCTGGATTAATGCCTTCTGAAATGGAAAAAAAATATCCAGATTTATGGAGAAATGACACCGATAAAGGTGGAATGAATTTGTATGAAAATAAATTTTTAACAGCACAAATTAAACGTTTAGGATTAGATATTAAACATGAATATTATAAAATTACAACTCTAAAAAAAGGAAAAGAATTAGCAGAGAACTACAACAAAACCAAACAAAATAATTTAACAGTTGTAGTGTATAATTTTGTAGATATGCTATCACACTCAAAAACAGAAATGGAAGTTATTAAAGAATTAGCAGGGAATGATAAAGCCTATCGTTCTTTAACTTTAAGCTGGTTTAAAAACTCTCCTTTGTTTGAAATCATTCAAAAAGCACAACAATTGGGTCAAAAATTAATCATCACTACAGACCATGGAACCATAAATTGTAAGCACCCTACCAAAGTAATTGGCAATAAAAATATTAGCACAAATTTACGTTATAAAACTGGTAAAAGCCTTACTTATGAAGAAAAAGATGTATTCGCTGTTCTTAACCCCAAAAATATTTTTTTGCCAAGTGTAGCCATAAATAGTCCTTTTATTTTTGCCAAAGAAGATTTGTTTTTTGCTTATCCAAATAATTTTAATCACTTTGTAAATTACTATAAAAACACCTATCAGCATGGAGGTATTTCGTTAGAAGAAATTATTATTCCGTGTGCAGTTTATAATCCAAAATAAAAATAGTTTTAATGAAATAAGACCTGTTAGGTTTTCTTAATTTTAACATTTTAATTTTTCTATGAACAGAAACTACTCTTTAAACGAAATTTCATCAGTAGCCAAAGAAATTATTAGTTTTTCAAAAGAAAAAATTTTACTTTTTTATGGAGAAATGGGAGTTGGTAAAACAACCCTTATCAAAGAAATTTGTAAACAATTAGGTGTTAAAGACATTACTAATTCTCCCTCTTTTTCTTTGGTTAATGAATACCAAACACAAAAAAACAATATTATTTATCATTTTGATTTTTACAGGATAGAAAACGAAATGGAAGCCTATGATATGGGGATTGAAGATTATTTTTACTCAAATAACTACTGTTTGGTAGAGTGGCCAGAAAATATCAAAAATTTACTACCTTTAGAGTCTGTTGCAATTCATATCAATTTATTAGAAAATCAGCAAAGAAATATTCAACTTAAAACCAACCCATGAGCCAGTTTTCTCCCTTTAGTAAAGAAGAATTATTACCACAAACAGAAATGCTTGAAATAAAAAAACGAAAAGGAGAATTATTTATTGGTTTACCCAAAGAGATTCATTTTCAAGAAAAAAGAGTATGTTTAACTCCAGATGCTGTAGCTGCATTAACAATACATGGGCATAGAATTGTAGTAGAAACAGGTGCTGGCGAAGGAGCAAATTTTTCTGACAAAGAGTACTCAGATGCAGGGGCAAAAATTTCTTACGATGTAAAAGAAGCCTTTGGATGTACCATTATTTTAAAAGTAGAGCCACCAACTATTGATGAAATAGAAATGATTAATCCACAAAGTATTTTAATTTCTGCTCTTCAACTAAAAACCCAAACAAAAAAATACTTTGAAACCATTGCAAAAAAAAGAATAACTGCTGTTGCTTTTGATTATATAAAAGACGAACACGGTGTGTATCCTATTGTAAAATCATTAAGTGAAATTGCAGGAACGGCATCTATCTTAATTGCAGGAGAATTAATGAGCAACGTAAATAAAGGAAACGGATTATTGTTAGGAAATATTGGCGGTGTACCACCTACAGATGTGGTTATTTTAGGAGCAGGAACTGTAGCCGAATTTGCTGCAAGAACCTCTCTTGGATTAGGTGCAAGAGTAAAAATATTTGATAATTCTATTACCAAATTACGCAAATTACAACATAGCTTAAACTCACTAATATATACCTCTACCATACAACCTAAAACACTAGCAAAAGCACTTATGCGTTGTGATGTTGTTGTTGGAGCTATTAGAGGAAAAAATAGATCTCCCGTAATTGTTACAGAACAAATGATTGAGCAAATGAAAGACGGTGCTGTTATTATTGATGTAAGTATAGACCGTGGCGGATGTTTTGAAACCTCAAAAGTAACCTCTCACAGTAAACCTACTTTTGAAAAACATGGTGTAATACACTATTGCGTTCCTAACATTCCTTCACGTTATTCTCGTACAGCATCAGTATCTATCAGTAATATTTTTACACCCTATTTGTTAGATATTGCTGAGTCTGGTGGCTTTGAAAATGCTGCTCGTTTTGATAAAAGCCTTAGAAATGGCATGTATTTTTATCATGGAATTTTAACTAACAAAACTGTTGCCGATTGGTTTAGCTTACCTTTTAGAGATATTAATTTGTTAATTTTGTAATGATGGAATTATTAAAACTATTTACTAAAATTGGTTTTTGGGAGTTTGGAAATTACGCCTCTGTTAGTCATTTAAAGCACTTAAAAGGAATTTCCTTTACTATTGATAATAAATATATCAATAAAAAAAAGGTAATATATATTTTTACTATTGATAATAAAATAATCTATATTGGAGAAACATCAAGAGGAATAAAAGATAGATTTGCTTCATACAGATATGGATTTACATCTAAAAATGACACAGATAACAGAGTAAAAGTAGCAATTACTGAAGCACTAACTAAAAATAAAAAAATTGATATTTTTTTACTTGACCCTTTT
>CAZZPG010000186.1:0-3265 GCA_964655975.1 uncultured Flavobacteriaceae bacterium | reverse complement strand
AAATAGCGAGTTTGTTTTCTGGTTGTGGAGGGTTAGATTTAGGTTTTATTCAAAACGGATTTGAAGTAGTTTGGGCGAATGATTTTTTTAAAGAAGCTGTTGAAACTTACAAAAACAATATAGGAAGCCATATTGTATATGGAGATATAACTAAAATTTCAAGTACAGAAATTCCAGACGATATAGATATACTTTTAGGAGGTTTTCCCTGTCAAGGATTTTCAGTTGCAAATACAAAAAGAAGTATGGAAGATGAAAGAAACTTTCTTTACAAAGAGTTAATGAGATTAGTAAAAGATAAACAACCAAAATATTTTGTTGGCGAAAATGTAAAAGGTCTTTTATCTATGCAAAAAGGGAAAGTTATAGAAATGATAGCAGAGGACTTTCGCTCATTAGGTTATGACGTAGAGTATCGTTTATTAAAAGCATCTAATTATGGTATTCCTCAAAATAGAGAAAGAGTAATAATAGTAGGAAATCGATTAGGTTTAAAAAACCCTTTTCCAAAAATTACTCACGGTTTAGGAAATGATTTATTTAATCATTCAACAAAACCATATATAACGGTAAAAGATGTAGTCGGACATTTATCTAATGTTAGAACAAGAGAAAAACCCTTTAAATTAAAAGGAGAAATAATTTATAATCACATTGCAAGAACAAATGTTGCAGATAAATTTTGGGGTAGAAAACATAAAATAAATCAACACGATATTTGTGACTATTTAAAGAAATGGAGAAATAAAAGTGGATGGTCAACTAAAAAAGTAGATGAACATTTTGGCTATGCACACACTGCAGGTCATTGGTTTAGAAAAGATAATAAATCAGGTAGTATTCCTAACCCTAAAGACTGGTGGGAATTAAAAAAGATACTTGGATTTGATGATAAATACGATAAAGCGGTTACAGAATTAGAATTAAAAGAAATAAAATTTGAACAATCTTTGCGTATTAATAATTGGGAAACACCAAGTGATACAATAACTGCAACTGGGCCAGAAATTCATCCAAATAGAGAAAGAAGAATGTCTGTTCGAGAATGTGCAATTATTCAAACATTTCCAAATAATTTTGTCTTTAGTGGAAGTTTAGGAAATATGTACAAACAAATAGGTAATGCAGTTCCTGTCTTCCTTGCAAATAAAATAGCAGAAGTAATAAAAAAAGAATTAATCAATTATGAGCAAACTAACGAAAAAACAACAAGAAAAATTAATATATATAGAAACGTTAGAGTGTCGGTATCTTAAAAAATATTATCATTTCTTAAAATTTGCAGAAGATGAATTATTATACGGTTTCAAAACTAAAGCAGAAATTGAAAATGATTGGATAGATAAATATAAGTCAGGTATTTCAGACTTTGCAGTTGGTGCAGAAAGAATTGTTTACTCACTTTTGAATGGTAAAGGTATTGGGCAACCAAATTCAGCACCAGTTGGAGCAGATTTATTTTTTGAAGTACAAGACGCATTCATCCATATTGACCTAAAAACTGTTAGTGCATCACTAACAGGAAAAACAAATATTGGCGATTATACTAAAAATATATTTGTAGGAACAAATCAGAACAGTTATAAAGGACAAATGATTGTTAATAAGGGTGGTGTAAATGAAGAATATCGTGATTACGAACCTTCTTTACCATCCCATTATAATAAAGGGAAAAAGAACGAAAAAATATGCCTTTCATATTTTGTAACTATCCTATACGACAAAGACACTCTTGACACTTTAGTAATGTGTATTGTTTGTATGCCGAATGGAGATTTAGAACCTCATTACACAACAAAAGTGCTTCAAGCAGGAAAAAATCTCGATAAAACAAGATTTAGATTTACTGATGTTCCAAATTTTGAACTTCTGCCTAATAATGAGAAAAGAATTAAAGTAGTTTATTTTGACAAAAAAATGAATGATACTTATAAGAAGAAAGTGAAATTCTTTGAGGAATTATATGATAATCAATAAAGTACTTGTGCTAATAATGGCTTAAAAAGATAAAGGTTTTAACAATAAATTGAGCCTGTTTTTATTTCAAAAAAAAACGCTAATTTTTAAATTTTTATTTGTAACTTGTGAACCCAATTTTCAATATATATATATAATGCTACAATCATTTTTTAATTCAAAAAAAACAATCTCTTTATCTCTTTTTTTCTTTCTGTTATTTAGCTCATTTCTTTTTTTAAGTTGTAATACTGAATATAAAACTACCTTAAAAAAAGCAGAGCAATTATTAAAAGAAAAAAAATATTCCGAAGCAAAAATTTATTTTACCAAAGCCTTTAAGCTTAATAATAAAGAGAAATATCCACAAGGAAAAATAAAAGAAATAGAGAAACTCCTAACAAAAATAAATGACTCTATTTATTTAAAGAACATTACTGATGCTGATGTATTCTTTAATAATAAAGAATACAAAAAAGCAAAACAAGCCTATACAAAAGCAACTCAATTAAAGCCAGATGAAGAGTACTCAAAAACAATGATTGATGAAATAAATCAAGAAATAAATACTCAAAACAAAAATAATCTAAACAATACAGACACCCATAAATATCAAATTATTGCAGGAAGTTACAGGATAGAATCTGGAGCTAAAAGAGCAAAAATAGAGTTTTTAAAAACATACGAAGAAACTAAAATTATTACTAGCCGTTGGAATGGTAACTTTTTGGTAAGTATCACTTCTTTTAGCACCATTCATAAAGCATATAATTTTTTAGAAAAAAACAGAAGTTTATTCAATCAAGAAATATGGGTGTATAGAAAGTAACCATCCTGTGTTTAATCTTGTAATTTTCTCAATTAAAAATATAAATTACCTATTTATAGAATTTAATAAATAAAAAAACTCCAAGTAAAACTTGGAGTTTTTTTAATATATAAACTAAGAAAAAGGTTACCCTAATACTTCTTGTACTTTATCTGCAGCTTCTTGAAATTCTGTTGCAGAAATAATTGCCATTCCACTATTATCTATCAATTCTTTCGCTTCTTTTGCATTAGTTCCTTGTAAACGTACAATAATAGGTACATTAATCGCATCACCCATATTGGTATATGCATCTACAATACCTTGAGCAACTCTATCACAACGTACAATTCCTCCAAAAATATTTACTAAAATTGCTTTTACATTTGCGTCTTTTAATATAATTCTAAAAGCAGTTTCTACACGTTTTGCATCTGCAGTACCACCAACATCTAAAAAGTTTGCTGGCTCTCCACCTGCTTGTTTAATTAAATCCATCGT
>CAZZPG010000185.1:0-3279 GCA_964655975.1 uncultured Flavobacteriaceae bacterium | reverse complement strand
TAAAAATCATTCTCTTTTTTTATTTAATTTTTAAAACGTTTAGGACGGGATTGAAAAATAACAATAAATCTATTTTGTATTCAATTTAAAACCATTAAGTTTGTAGTTATTTTTTTACAAAAAATATTATAATATAGTAATGAAAAAAATAACTAAACAAACCTATATAAATTGGTATAAAGATATGCTTTTTTGGAGAAAGTTTGAAGACAAATTGGCATCTCTTTATATTCAGCAAAAAATAAGAGGTTTTTTGCATTTATACAATGGGCAAGAGGCTGTTTTAGCAGGAGCTTTACATGCTATGGATTTAACCAAAGATAAAATAATTACTGCATATCGTAATCATGTACAACCAATAGGTATGGGGGTAGATCCAAAACGTGTAATGGCAGAATTGTATGGTAAAGTAACAGGTACTTCTCATGGTATGGGAGGCTCTATGCATATTTTTTCTAAAGAACACCGTTTTTATGGAGGACATGGTATTGTTGGAGGTCAAATTCCGTTAGGAGCAGGTATTGCTTTTGGTGATAAATATAAAGGAAGTGATGCTGTAACCCTTACTTATTTTGGTGATGGAGCTGCAAGACAAGGCTCTTTGCACGAAACCTTTAATATGGCAATGAGTTGGAAATTGCCCGTAATTTTTATTGTAGAAAATAATGGTTATGCCATGGGTACATCAGTAGAAAGAACTGCAAACCATACAGATATTTGGAAATTAGGGTTGGGGTATGAAATGCCTTGTGCTCCTGTAGATGGTATGAATCCCGTAAAAGTTGCAGAAGCTGTAGATGAAGCTATACAAAGAGCTAGACATGGAGGTGGTCCTACGTTTTTAGAAATGAAAACATACCGTTATAGAGGGCATTCTATGTCTGATGCACAACTTTACAGAACCAAAGATGAAGTAGCTGAATACAAAAAAATTGATCCTATTACTCAGGTTTTAGATATTATCAAAGAAAAAAAATATTTATCTGATGATGCTATTAAAAATATTAACAAAGAAGTAAAAGATTTAGTAAATGAATGTGAAAAATTTGCCGAAGAATCTACTTTTCCAGAACCAAATCAACTATATAATATGGTGTATGAACAAGAAAATTATCCTTTTATAAAATAGTCTTTGGCACAATAAACTAAAAAATAAATTATGGCGATAATTGTAAATATGCCTCGTTTGAGCGATACGATGGAAGAAGGTGTTGTAGTAAAATGGCTAAAAAATATTGGCGATAAAATTGAAGAAGGTGATATTTTAGCTGAAATTGAAACTGATAAAGCCACCATGGAATTTGAATCTTTTAATGAAGGAACTCTCTTACACATTGGCGTACAAGAAGGAGAAACTGCTCCTGTAGATTCTCTTTTAGCTATTATAGGCAAGAAAGATACTGATGTTACTGATATTGTAGCTTCTTATTTATCTAATTCTTCTACAGATACTAAATCTACTGAACTAAAAAAGCAAGAAATTCTAAATGAAGATAAAGCCCCAAAAATTGTTGAACAAACAACCACAAATTTAGGAAGAAGAATTTTTGCATCTCCTTTGGCAAAAAAAATAGCAAAAGACAAAAATATTAACTTAGCAAATGTTAAAGGTTCTGGAGAAAATGAACGTATTATTAAAAAAGATGTAGAAAATTATGTAGCTACAACATCTCAAAAAACTAAAAATTTGCCATCAGTAATTTCTTCTTCCCCAACAGGAGAAGAAAGTTTTGAAGATGTAAAAAACTCTCAAATGCGTAAAGTAATTGCCAAACGTTTGGGAGAATCTAAATTTACTGCACCACATTACTATTTAACCATAGAGGTAGATATGGACAATGCAATAGCATCAAAAAAAACGATTAATACAATTCCAAATACCAAAATATCATTTAATGACATGGTGGTAAAAGCTTGTGCTATGGCATTAAAAAAACACCTACAAGTAAATACTTCTTGGATTGGAGAAACAACTCGCTATAATCAACACATTCATATTGGTGTAGCTGTAGCTGTTGATGATGGTTTATTAGTACCTGTTTTAAAATTTACAGACCAAATGAGTTTAACTCAAATTGGTAGTATGGTAAAAGAATTGGCAGGTAAAGCACGAAATAAAAAAATTGCTCCTAATGAAATGGAAGGAAGTACTTTTACAATTTCTAACTTAGGTATGTTTGATGTTTTAGAGTTTACATCAATTATTAATCAACCAAACTCTTCCATTTTATCTATAGGTGCAATTATACAAAAACCAGTTGTAAAAGAAGGAAATATTGTTGTAGGAAACACTATGAAAGTTACCTTAGCTTGTGATCATAGGACTGTTGATGGTGTTACTGGAGCTCAATTTTTACAAACACTAAGAACCTATTTAGAAAACCCTGTTACTATGTTAGCATAGTAAAACAACAAAAGAATGAACTAAAAAGAAGTTAAAATTTTAACTGCTTTTTAATTTTATAAATGTTGCTTACTTATAAATTTCTTACTTTTATATATAAAAACACGTTGTTCATCTGTTTTTTATATGATTTTAGGTTAAATTTGCAAAAGCCAACATAATGAATCAAGAAAAACACTAATGAATTATATTTTATTTGATAGTGATGTACGCAACGCACTATTACCATTTACCTACACAAGACCCGTAGCAGACATTAGAATAGGGATTTTAACCATTAGAGAAAAATGGGAAAAACACCTAGGATTAACAACTACAACTATTACAGAAGGATATTTAGAAGACAAATATCCGATGGTAGAATTAGAAAAAAATATTTTAATTAATGCCTCTTTTTTGCCAACCAAAAAACTAGTAAAAATGGTAAAAAACCTATCAAAAAATCAAGCCATTTTTATAGATGAAGATGTTATTGCCTTTTATACTTCTAATACTCAAAAAGAAGTAAATTTTAACAATTACCAGCATATTGAGTTTGATGATGAATTAATTCAAATAAAAAACACATGGGATCTCTTTTCTTTAAACAACAAAGCAATTCAATTAGATTTTAATTTATTAACCAAAAATAAAACCTCTCAACCAATACCAAAAGGCATAAATTACATCAATAAAGAAGCTATTTTTATTGAAGAAGGTGCAGAAATACTATTCTCAACATTAAACGCATCAAAAGGGCCAATTTATATTGGAAAAGGAGCTTTAATTATGGAAGGATGCCACGTTAGAGGTCCTTTTGCAATGGGCAAAAATGCTATCTTAAAAATGGGATCAAAAATATATGGAGCAACAACCCTAGGTCCTTTTTGTAAAGT
>CAZZPG010000184.1:0-3308 GCA_964655975.1 uncultured Flavobacteriaceae bacterium | reverse complement strand
AGACCTAAAACAAAAGATGTACAAAAAGATATTATCAAATTTGTAAAACAAAGAATGGGTAAATCTGGTATTATTTATTGTTTAAGTAGAAAAAAAGTAGAAGAAATTGCCCAAATACTACAAGTAAACAGTATTAAAGCTGTGCCATATCATGCAGGTTTAGATGCAAAAACACGTGTAAAACATCAAGATATGTTTTTGATGGAAGATTGTGATATAGTAGTGGCAACCATTGCTTTTGGTATGGGGATTGATAAACCAGATGTTCGGTTTGTTATTCATCATGATATACCTAAAAGTTTAGAAAGCTATTACCAAGAAACAGGAAGAGCAGGTAGAGATGATGGAGAAGGATATTGTTTAGCATTTTATGCATACAAAGATATTGAAAAGTTAGAAAAATTTATGGCAAGCAAACCCCTTGCAGAACAAGAAATAGGCTATGCTTTATTACAAGAAGTTGTTGGTTATGCAGAAACCTCTATGAATAGAAGAAAATATTTACTTCATTATTTTGGAGAAGAATTTGATGAAATTAATGGAGATGGAGCAGAAATGAATGACAACTCTAAAAACCCAAAACCAAAACACGAAGCCAAAGAAGATGTGATAAAACTTTTATCTGTTTTACAACATGTTAATCAAAAATACAAAGCCAAAGAAGTTGTTAATACTCTAATAGGAAAAGAAAATGCGATGTTAAATTCACATAAAACACACTTGCAATCTTATTTTGGAGTTGGAAAAGAAAAAAGTGCTGCATATTGGATGGCGTTAATACGTCAAGTTTTAGTAGCCCACTTTATTAGAAAAGTAATAGAACAATATGGTGTGTTAAAATTGACTGATAAAGGAATAGATTTTATTAAAAATCCAACTTCTTTTATGATGACAGAAGACCATATGTACACAGATAAAGATGATTTATCAATTATTACTAATTCAAATTCTTCTATTGGTGCTGCTGATAAAATTTTAGTAAAAATATTAAAAAATTTACGTAAAAAAGTAGCTGTAAAACAAGGAGTACCACCATTTGCTGTTTTTCAAGATCCGTCTTTAGATGATATGGCATTAAAATATCCAATCACTATTGATGAACTCTCAAAAGTTTTTGGTGTAGGAGAGGGGAAAGCACGTAAATTTGGAAAAGAGTTTGTAAAATTAATAACTACTTACGTAGAAGAAAATGATATTCTTAGACCAGATGATTTAATTGTTAAAAGTACAGGTGTTAATTCTAGTTTAAAACTATCTATTATACAAAATACAGACAGAAAGCTACCTTTAATTGATATTGCAAAGTCTAAAGGTTTAGAAATGCATGAACTAATTAAAGAAATGGAAGCTATTATTTTTTCGGGTACAAAATTGAATATTACTTATACTTTAGATGATTTATTAGACGAAGACCAACAAGAAGAAATATTTGAGTATTTTATGGAAGCCCAAACAGATGGAATACAAGAAGCTTTAGATGAATTTGATGGTGATTATGATGAAGAAGAACTCCGTTTAATGCGTATTAGATTTATTAATGAAGTGGCAAATTAAGCTATAAAGTTACTACCGTTAATAACATTCCTAATAAAATAGCAATGAATTTTTGTAAGTTAAATTTATGATTTTCAGAACTTTCAAAAAGAATAACAGTAGAAATATGTAAGAAAACACCAATTATAAAAGCTGTTATTTGTATATAATATTCTGTAAAAAAAGTAATTTTATCTGCTAAAAACAATCCTAAAGGACTCATTAAACTAAAAATAGATAAGAAAATAATCATAATTTTCTTAGAATAGTTAGCATGTATAAAAAAGCTAGTTAAAACAATAGCAATAGGTATTTTATGTATTACAATTGCCCATAAGAGGCTCTTCTCATGAGAATGAATAGGGACACCTTCTGAAAATGAATGTACACATAAACTAATAAATAATAACCACGGAAAACTTTTGTCTTTAGCGTGTATATGTAAATGACCATGTTCTGCTCCTTTAGAAAAGGACTCTAAAATAGATTGAATTAAAATTCCAATTATAATAATAATTCCTATTTGTTTGGTGTTCTTTGTATGCTCAAAAACCTCAGGTAAAAGATGTAAAATAGTAACAGAAAGTAAATAAGCACCACTAAATGAAAGTAATAAACGTATAATTTTATTACTCGGTTTTAATAGCAATACAACTGCTATACCTACCAAAACAGCTAAAAATAAAAGGATTTCATTCATTTTGCAACAAGTATTAATCGGTTAGATGTCTTAGAATTAAAAGTATCTAAATGATAATTTCCAAAAGTATGAAGGATTGTAAACCCTACTTCTTTAAAGTAGTTTTTAAGTTTTTTCTCATCTAAAAACTTTACTTTTTCTGTATATTTATGTTGCCTATCATCAGCAAAAAAAATAATTTCTTTGATAATAAATTTGTTTTCGATTTTTCTTTTGATGTAAAAATCAATTCCATCAATAGATTTTATTTCATCTTTTACGAGATGATTTTTTACTTTTTCTACATTTAAAAAATCCATTACAAAAAAACCTTCATTAATTATCCCTTTTTTGATGTTCTTTAATATTTTGATATCAATTGCATCATCAGTAAAATAACCAAAACTAGTAAATAAGTTAAAAATAGCATCGTATTTATTTAGCAAAGGTTTTCGCATATCAGCAACTTTAAAATGTAAATGCTCATTTTCAAATTGTTTGGCATATAAAATACTATTTTCAGACAAATCTGTACCTGTTATTGTATAGCCTAAAGAATTTAAATATACAGAATGACGCCCTTTACCACAAGGTAAATCTAAAATATGTGCATCTTTTTTTAGTTGTAAAAAAGAAGAAAGGTTTTGCATAAATAATTGAGCTTCTGTATCATCCCTATATTTGTAAAGTGTATGATAGTAAGAGGTATCAAACCAAGTTGTAAACCAATCTTTTTTTGTTTTTTTTGTCATAAGTAAATGCAAAAATAAGGAATAATCTACCAATTCTTTAAACTTTTAATTTTTCAATCTATAATGGATAAAAAATGTATTTTTGTCCTATGAATAGAGATTTTAAAATGGTTGCCACTACCATGTTTGGTTTAGAAGAAGTGTTGGCTAAAGAATTGATGCAATTAGGAGCAAAAGATATTAAAAAAGGAGTAAGAAATGTATCTTTTAGAGGTGATAAAGGCTTTATGTACAAAGTAAATATTGCATTAAGAACTGCAATTAGAATTTTAAAACCAATTAAAACGTGTAAAGTTTTTGATGAAGAAGATTTATATGAAGCTATTCAGAAAATTAAATGGGAA
>CAZZPG010000183.1:0-3362 GCA_964655975.1 uncultured Flavobacteriaceae bacterium | reverse complement strand
GTCCTAAAATGACAACAGTAAGCCAACATGGTGAGTTAATGGGAGAAACGGCTGCTTCAATTTTAATTGAACGGTTAGAAAAGAACCCTATAAAATTTGTAACTAAAATAATTAAAACAGACTTGGTTGTAAGAAAATCTACAAGAAAATTAAAGAATTAACTCTATTACCAAGCCTTCATTGGCTCTAACATTAAAAACAGTAGTATCTTCAAAAATAAAATATTGTCCTTTTATTCCTTTTAGTTTCCCAGAATAGCATTGATTTTTTACCAAGTTTAAACTTTTCACCTTTTCAGGATTTTGCAATATCGGAAAGTTTAATGTAGTAACTTTTGTATCATTTTTTATATAATATTTTTTTACTTCATCAGGAATATATTTAGCCAATTGTTTTTTTACTTCATTCAAATCTACCTGCTCATTAGTACTTTGTAACATCTTACGCCAGTTAGTTTTATCAGAAATATGCTCTTTTAAAGCTACTTCTGTAATACCTGCTAAATATCTATTTGGCACCTCTACAATGGCAACTGCTTTGGTAGCTCCTTGGTCTATCCAACGTGTAGGTACTTGATTCTTTCTAGTAACCCCCACTTTTACATTGCTAGAAAATGCCAAATACACAATATGTGGTTTTAATTGCATTTTTTGTTCAAAAGCCAAATCTCTATCTTCAATACCTAAATGTGCCTTACTCAATTCTGGACGCATAATCCAATCACCAGCATTTGGAGTTTTAAAAAAACACGATTTACAAAAACCTTGTCTGTAAATTTCTTTATTATTACCACAATTTAAACACTCAAATCTCACAAAAGACAAAGTAACTTCTTTGTCTAATAATTGATTCATATTCAATACATCAGACCCCATATCTAAATAATATTGTATAGTTTCTAAATTTTCTGTGGACATTTTTTTTAAGACTCCTTGGTATTTCATCAAACAAATGTTGTATTTTTAGATAGATTTTGTAAATTTAATCAAAAAAACAAATTTAATTAGACAATTTATGCCATTTCCTATTGTAAATTCAATCATTTCTTGGTTTTTAAAAAAGCGTAAACATCAAATGGAGCTTTTTTTAAAATACCCTATAGATGTGCAAAATGAATTACTTTTAAGATTGATTGATACTGCAAAAGAGACTCGTTTTGGGAAAATTTACGGATTTGCATACCTAAAAACCTATAAAGAATTTGCAAAAACTGTTCCGATTCAACAATATGAAAGTATAGAACCATTAATTGAACAATGTAGAAAAGGCAAACAAAATTTATTTTGGCCAACCGATATTAAATGGTTTGCAAAATCTAGTGGCACCACCAATGCAAAAAGTAAATTTATTCCTGTAAGTGATGAAGCTATTGAAGATTGCCATATGAAAGCAGGTAAAGATATGCTATGTATTTATATTAATAATAATGAAGACGCTCAACTTTTTACTGGTAAAGGTTTGCGTTTGGGGGGGAATACTGACCAATATGAAAATAACGAAACTTTTTTTGGTGATTTATCGGCAATTATTATAGAAAACATGCCTTTTTGGGCAGATTTTAGCTCTACGCCTCCTCAAGAAATTGCTTTAATGAGTGAATGGGAAGCCAAAATGGATGCTATCGTTAATGAAACCATACACGAAAACATTACCAGTTTAGCGGGTGTGCCGTCTTGGATGCTTGTTTTTTTAAACAAGGTTTTAGAAAAAACAGGAAAAGACACCATTATTGATGTATGGCCAAACCTAGAAGTTTATTTTCACGGAGGGGTACATTTTAATCCGTATAGAGCCCAATACAAAAAATTAATTCCTAAAAAGGATTTTAAATACTACGAAACCTACAATGCATCCGAAGGATTTTTTGCCATTCAAGACAAAAATAATTCAGATGAATTGTTGCTGATGTTAGACTACGGAATCTTTTATGAATTTATTCCGATGGATATTTTTGATGGTGAAAATTCTGTGGCAATTCCCCTATCCGAAGTAACCCTAAATACCAATTACGCGTTGATAATCACTACCAATAGTGGTTTATGGCGATATTTAATTGGAGATACCATAAAATTTACATCATTACAGCCTCATAGAATAAAAATTACAGGACGTACCAAACATTTTATCAATGTTTTTGGTGAAGAATTGATTATAGAAAATACCGAAGATGCATTACAATTAGCGTGTAAAAAAACCAATGCAGCCATTACAGATTATACCGTAGCCCCTATTTTTATGAATGATAAAGAAAAAGGCAGACATGAATGGTTGATTGAATTTAGCAAACCCCCTAAAAATATCGCATATTTTACAGAGTTATTAGACAATGCTTTAAAATCTATCAACTCAGATTATGAAGCCAAACGCTACCAAAATATGACCCTGAATCTTCCTATCGTACATCAAGCAAAAAAAAGATTGTTTTACAACTGGTTAAAAGAAAAAGGGAAATTGGGTGGACAAAACAAAGTGCCTCGTTTGTCTAATTCGAGAAAAATATTGGAAGAATTGTTGAAGTTTCAATAAAGAAAACATCTCGATACAATTTTTATTCGTTCCTTATAAAAACTACTTGATGTGACATACGTGTTTAACTCTCTCTCATTCCGACCGTTGTGGAGGAATCTCATCCTAAGAATAGCTGTGTTTCTCTCCGTTGTTGGTGTTTTTCACTAACAACGTTATAATGGGAACAATAAAAAATGAATTGTTGATGGAAAACACCAACAATGGCTAATATTCGATTTTGTGAGCAACACAATGAGATTTCTCACTTTGGTTCGAAATGACATCGTTTTAAAATAATGTAAAGGAAAGGAAGAATAACGGAGTACTAAACCTTACGTTCCACTACATACTCAACCATTTGTAGTAGGGACTTTTTGTAAGGAGATGATGGATAGTTTTCTAGAATAGCAAAAGCTTTATTTTTATAATCGTGCATTTTTTTGGTGGTATATTCTATCCCTCCTTGTTTTTTTACAAAAGCAATCACTTCTTTTACTCGTTTTTTGTCTTTGTTGTATTTTTTTACTGAATTAATAATCCAAGATTTTTCTTTATTAGAACAATTATTTAGGACATAAATTAATGGAAGCGTCATTTTTTGTTCTTTAATATCAATTCCTGTGGGTTTGCCAATTTTATCATCAGTATAATCAAACAAATCGTCTTTAATTTGAAAAGCCAACCCAATGTACTCACCAAATTTACGCATTTGCTGTACGGTTTCATTATTTGCTCCTACAGATGCTGCCCCAATACCACAACAAGCGGCTATTAAAGTTGCTGTTTTTTGACGGATAATTTCAAAATAAATGTTTTCTGTAATATCTAGTTTTCTTGCTTTTTCTATTTGAAGT
>CAZZPG010000182.1:0-3368 GCA_964655975.1 uncultured Flavobacteriaceae bacterium | reverse complement strand
ATAATGGAGATGAAATTATAGAAATGACTAGAATGGGAAAATTAATTTCTAACTATATGGTTAAGTCTGTACAAACATCTGCTCATGTACAATCTTTTATAGAGATAGATGTTACTAATATTGTAAAATGGCGTAATAAAGTTAAAGAAGCTTTTCAAAAGAGAGAAGAAGAAAAGCTAACTTTTACACCAATTATAATGCAGGCAGTAGCACTGACCATTAAGAAATTTCCAATGATAAATATTTCTGTGAATGATGATAAAATTATTAAAAGAAAAAGCATCAATCTAGGAATGGCGGCAGCTTTACCCGATGGAAATTTAATTGTACCAGTTATTAAAAATGCAGATCAATTAAACTTAGTAGGAATGACTAAAGCAGTAAATGATTTAGCAGTAAGAGCAAGAGCAAATCAATTAAAACCAGATGAAATTCAAGGAGGAACTTATACGGTAACAAATGTTGGTAGTTTTGGGTCTGTAATGGGAACTCCAATTATTAACCAACCACAAGTAGCTATTTTGGCTTTAGGTGCTATTAGAAAGGTACCCGCTGTAATTGAAACACCAGATGGAGATTTTATAGGAATAAGACAAAAAATGTTTGTATCACACTCTTATGATCATAGAGTAGTAAACGGAGCTTTAGGAGGTATGTTTATAAAAACCTTAAAAGAAACCTTAGAGGCTTGGGATGTAAACCAAGAATTTTAAGAATGTAATTTTAAAGATTTAACTCGTTAAAGCATAAAAAAAATATTTTTAATAGATTCTTTTTTCAAAATTATTAATTTATTCTTTCTAGAGCATTATACTATTTTAGTATTCTATTGATTGTTATTATCTATAAATAATACTCCTCGTATTGTGAGTTTATTAGCTAAGCAGACAACTTTCTTATATTTAACCCTACTGTTTTTTAAAAGAAAAATGAGAATATAAAATTAAATTTAATTAAAAATCAGTATAAAAATTTATAAAAAATAGTGTACATTTGCAGGCTTAAAATAAAACAATTAATTATGAATCATTACGAAACTGTTTTCATTTTGAATCCCGTTTTATCTGATACTCAGATAAAGGAAACAGTACAAAAGTTTGAGGACTATTTGGTTTCTAAAGGTGCCGAAATGATTTTTAAAGAAGATTGGGGCTTAAAAAAATTAGCATACCCAATTCAAAAGAAAAAAAGTGGATTTTACCACTTATTTGAATTCAATGTTGTAGGAGACGCTGTTGCTCCGTTTGAGCTTGAGTTTAGAAGAGATGATAGCGTTATGCGTTATTTAACTGTAAAGTTAGACAAACACGCAAGAGCTTGGGCAGAAATAAGAAGAGAACGAGTTAAATCTACAAAAAGATAACTATGGCATCAATAGAACAACAAGCAAAAGGTGGTAAACAAGGAGAAGTTAGATATTTAACTCCACTTGATATAGACACTAAAAAAGAAGCAAAATACTGTAGATTTAAGAAAAAAGATATTAAATATATTGATTATAAGGATGCAGATTTCTTAATGTATTTAGTAAATGAACAAGGTAAAATTTTACCAAGACGTTTAACAGGAACATCATTAAAATATCAACGTAAAGTGGCACAAGCCATTAAAAGAGCACGTCATTTAGCGCTAATGCCTTACGTTGGAGATTTGTTAAAATAATTAAAGAAGTAGAATTATGGAATTGATATTAAAACAAGATGTAGAAAATTTAGGTTTTAAAGATGATCTTGTAACAGTTAAAAATGGTTACGGTAGAAATTATTTAATCCCTCAAGGAAAAGCAGTAATAGCTACTTCATCTGCTAAAAAAGTATTAGCAGAAAATTTAAAGCAACGTGCTTTTAAAGAAGCTAAAATAGTAGAAGATGCAAATAAAATGGCATCAACTATTAAAGGATTAGAGATTAAAATTTCCTCTAAAGTAGGTACAGGAGATAAATTATTTGGTTCTGTAAATAATATTGATGTTGCAAGAGCAATAGCAAAAGCAGGTACAGAAGTAGACAAAAAATTTATTAAGGTAACAGGAGGTTCTGTAAAAAGATTAGGAAAATACAATGCTTCTGTAAGATTACACAGAGAAGTTGTTGCAGACATTACTTTTGAAGTGGTGGCTGAATAATTTTGTCAAAGCATATAATTAAAAACCTACCATTTTGGTAGGTTTTTTTCTTTTCTATAAATAATTTTGTCAAATGAAATATAGGCAACTTACTAAAGAGCAGTTAGAAAATTTACACAAAGAATTTGCACTATTTTTGGCATCTCAAGAAATTGATGCTAAAGAATGGACAAGAATTAAAGAAAAAAAACCTACACTCGTAGAAAAAGAAATAAATTTATTTAGTGATGTTGTTTGGGAAGATGTACTAACTAAAACCAACTATTTAGAACACTTTTCTAAAAAATCTATCAATTTATTTAAATGTGATAAAAAAAGAATACAACGACTTGTTATTCAGGTAAATAAAAAAATTAATTTATTAGAAAAAGAAGATTTTGACTGGCTTCTTTCTCATCCAAAAGAGAGTGTAATTGAGTATTTAAAAGGAAGTAAAAACTACAAAAAAGAAAGAAATACAGAAATTTTTGATTTAATAGAAAAGGGAAGTAACATTTCTAACAGAGAATTGTTTGAATTTTTTACCCAGTTAGTTTCATAGAGTTATTTTTTTATTAATTTATCTGTTCCAGTAGTTGCTTTTTCAAGAATTATAGTTAAATTATTAAAATGATTTTTATTTACAGTAGGGTTTGGGTCAATGTACGTTTTTTGCATAATTTTTTGAGGAAAATAATTGAGGGTTTTAAACCCGATTTTTGCACTGATTCCTGAACCTGCTAAAACAACAAAATTAATAAGAAATAGAATGTGTAAGTTTGTACAAACTTATTATTTAAAAATGAAAGATACCAATTTACTAGCATATTTAGAAAGGTTTGTAACTGATAAACGAAAAATACTTTTAAAAAAAAAATTAGAAAATAGAACTAGACATTTTACAGTGGTTTTAGAAGATGTTTTTCAACCTCATAACACAAGTGCAGTGGTACGATCTTGCGATATTTTTGGTACCCAAGATATGCATATTATAAGAAAATAAATATACCAATAAGGTACCACGTCATGTGGCAAAAGGTTCGCAAAAATGATTAAATTTTTATAGATATAGAGAAGATGGTAATAATACTAAAAAATGTATTAAAAAATCACGAAGTAAAGGCTACCAAATTATAGCCACTACATTTCATAATAATTCTTATTTTGCTATCTGATTTTGATATTACTAAAAAATCTGCATTTGTATTTGGTGTAGAAAAGGAAGGGGTTTCTAAGTATATAAAGCAAGAAAAGAAGCTGATGG
>CAZZPG010000181.1:0-3451 GCA_964655975.1 uncultured Flavobacteriaceae bacterium | reverse complement strand
TTAAAAGCATCAACATGTCCAGAGGCTTTCCAAGTAGTTGGATGCATTAAAATTGCGGCATCTATTCCTACAATATTTTCATGCATTTGTACCATTGCTTTCCACCAATAATCTCTAATATTTTTCTTTAATTCTACTCCGTTTTGAGCATAATCGTACACAGCACTTAATCCGTCATAAATTTCACTAGATTGAAAAACATAACCGTATTCTTTTGCGTGCGATAGTACTTTTTTAAATCTATCTTCTTGTTTTGCCATAAGTATGCAAAGATAGGGGAATAAAAAAAGTTATCAAGTTTTTTTAATTATCTTTAGGGAAATAAAATTGCTAAAAAATGAAAATTGTTAAAGATTTTTTTGATTTATTCTATCCTAAATTGTGTGCTATTTGTGATGAGAAATTATTGCTTTCAGAAAAAACATTGTGTATTTTTTGTAGGCATGATTTACCTTTGGTAAATGAAAAAAACTATTCTAATAATAAGATAACACAAATATTTTATGGAAGAGTTCTGATAGAAAAGGCAATGTCCTTTTTGTTTTATCGTAAAGAGGGAAAAGCAAAAATATTAATTCATCAATTAAAATACAAGGGAAATCAAGAAATAGGAACGTTTTTAGGAAAATGGTTTGGAGGGCTTTTAAAAGACTCAAAAGAATTTTTAGAAGTAGATTATATTGTACCCGTACCTTTGCATCCGAAGAAATTAAAAAAAAGAGGGTACAACCAAGTAACAACTTTTGGGAAACAGTTAAGTAAAATTATGAAAATTCCTTATAAAACAGGGGTGCTTATTAGAACTTCTGCTACAAAAACCCAAACATTAAAGCATCGTTTTGAGCGTTTTAGTAATACAGCAACTAAATTTTATGTAGAAGACACATTGGTATTTAATAATAAACATATATTATTGATAGATGATGTTATTACTACAGGGGCAACTTTAGAGGCATGTTGTAGAGAAATATTAAAATCAGAAAGAGTTAAAATAAGTATTGTAACAATGGCGTTTACAGAATAAATTATCTTGTGTTATTCTAATGAAAAGAAAAATAAATTGTTTATTTGTACTAAATCTAAACTTTGTGAAAACCACGTATAAATTCTTTTTTTTAGGATTCATTTTTCTAAGCATTTATGGTTGTGCTAGAAGAGGAAGAATTGAAGGAGGCCCAAAAGATGTAACGAGTCCTTTATTGGTTACAGCAGATCCTCCTTATGAAAGTGTTCATTTTTTAAAAGATAGAATTAAAATTTATTTTGATGAATATATTACGTTAAAAGATTTGAATAAGCAGTTGGTGGTTTCACCTCCAATGAAAAATCCGCCAATAATAACGCCACAAGGAACAGCAAGTAAGCACATAAGTATTAAAATTTTAGATACACTATTGCCTAACACAACATATATTTTTAATTTTGGAAATGCTGTACAAGATAATAATGAAGGGAATAAATTAGAAAGTTTTAAATATGTTTTTTCTACGGGAAATTATATAGATTCTTTAAAAACAAAAGGGAAAGTGAATGATGCTTTGTTACAAAAAACACAAAAAAATATTAATGTTTTATTATATAGAATAGATAGTACTTTTAATGATTCTATTGTTTATAATAAGAAGCCCAATTATGTAACCAATACTTTAGATACTACAAATTTTAGTTTTTCTAATCTTAAAAAAGGAAACTATTTAGTAGTCGCTTTAAAAGAGGAAATAAATAATTATTTATTTAATCCAAAGATAGATAAAATAGGTTTTCTAACAGATAAAATTGAGCTTCCAAAAGACAGTATTCTCCCTCTTATAATTACTATGTTTAAAGAAATTCAACCATATAAATTTAAAAAAGGAAAAGAGGTTTTTAAAGGGAAAATTATTTTTGGATTTACAGGAAATCGAGAAAATATAAAAATTAAATTACTATCTAAAGCACCCAAAAACTTTAAGAGTAAATATATTTTTGAAAAAGAAAAAGACACTATTAATTACTGGTTTTCACCTTTCAAAGCAGATTCTTTAAACTTTATTATTTATAACAATAAAATAACGGATACCGTAACGGTAAAACTTAGAAAGAAAAAAACAGACTCTTTATTGGTAAACCCTTCAATTAGAGAAGTTTTACATATAAAAGACACCTTTTTTTTAAAAACAAATAATCCAATAATTAAAATAGATACAAGCAAAATAACCCTTACTGATAAGGATACAATAAATATTAAATTTAGGAGTTTAATTTTAAAAAAAGAAAATAAAGTTGCTATTTTGTTTAATAAGAGTGAGAAGCAACACTATAAATTAAAATTTTCACCTAAAGCATTAGAAGATATTTTTTCTTATAAAAATGATACGCTAACATATCATTTTAGGACTTTAGAGAAAGATGATTACGGTAAAATAATATTAACTATTAATAATGAAGTATCAAAACATTTAATTATTGAATTATTAACTGAAAAAGGAGGTTTTGTTGAAAGAAAATTTATTTCAACTTCTAAAACAATAGAATTTCCTAATTTGCTACCAAAAAAGTATATTATTAGAGCCATTATTGATAGAAATAAAAATAAAAAATGGGATACGGGGAATTATTTAAAAAAAATATTACCAGAGAAAGTAGTTTATTTTCCAAAAATAATTCCTTTAAGAGCCAATTATTATGAATATGAAACGTTCATAATAAAAAAATAATTTTTGATTTATGTATTTATATAGTAAATGTGGTATATTTGTCAGTCATAAAAGAAATATGAAACGGCACCTAATAAAATTAGTCTTTGTTTTATTTTCAATATCTACGTATAGTCAATATTATACTCATGATATAGGAGCATTAGTTGGAATCTCAAAATTTCAAACAGACTACGGAGAAAGAAATAATTTTGCTAGTAGTTATAAGAATGGTGGTCTTTCCTTTTCTGTAGCCCATTACTTAAGTTTTTTTAAAAGAGATTGTCATTGTGGTTCAAGTCAGATAAATAATCTTATGATTAAGACTGAATTTAATTTAATATTAAAAACCAAGCTAAAGCATTATGGTAAATGGGTTGAGAAAACATCTACTACGGCTAATCAGTTAAAAGCAATGAACGGTGCAATAAGCATGTATAATTTAGGGTTTAATGTAGAGTATTATTTAAAAAACCTTAGAAAATTTTACTATTATGATTTAAATTGGAATCCTTTTATATCTTTAGGTGTTAGATATGCATTTTATAAAAATGAGCTTGAATCAGATTTAGGTGATTGGCGTCAAGATAATACTATTTTACCAAGAAAATATAGAACTCCAGGAGCTTTAAAAATAGGAAGTGGAAGTGCCTTTGCTTTTACTATGGGAGCTGGAACAAGATTTAAATTATCCGAAAGATTAGATTTAATTACACAATTTAATTGGCAAATATTTTTTTCTGATGCTATTGATGGGCTTCAGCCAAAAGTTATTG
>CAZZPG010000180.1:0-3451 GCA_964655975.1 uncultured Flavobacteriaceae bacterium | reverse complement strand
CGATGCCGATGAAGCAATGGATGCTGCGGCGTGTATTGGCTGTGGTGCTTGTGTTGCAACCTGTAAAAACTCTTCGGCAATGTTATTTGTTGGAGCAAAAGTATCTCAATATGCTTTGTTGCCACAAGGACAAGTAGAAGCGGTGGATAGAGTGTTAAATATGGTAGCTCAAATGGATAAAGAAGGTTTTGGTAATTGTACAAACACTGGAGCTTGTGAAGTAGAATGTCCGAAAGGAATTTCATTAGAAAACATTGCTCGTATGAATAGAGAATATTTAAGTGCGAGTTTAAAAGGATAAAAACAAATAATTATAGGCTATTAGCTTTAGCCATCGAATAACGTAAAGTAATTCGATGGTTTTTTTATGTCGTAACTTTTTTAAGATTTTTTTTAAAAAATTAGATGAAACATATTGTTTTTTGTATCATTACTTTGTAACCTTAAAAACTCCCTCATGAAACTTTTTTTTAATTTATTCTTTATTTTATTTCTTTTCGGAAGTGGTTTTGCTCAAAAGATTACACCAGAAATACAAGTTGAAAATGCCATCTTATTAAAAAAGCAAGATTCTGCAATGTATTATTTACATCAACTACCAGATACAGAGTATAAAAAGAGTTTGCAAAAAATAATTAAGAATAACAATCCGTCGTATAAGGATTATTACAAATTCACATCAAAAGTATGTAATAGAAGAGAATTTAATTATGTAGAGATGTCTAATTATATTAATTCAACAATTAGAACACCTTTAAATAAGGTGAAAATTGATTTAGATTATGTAAGAATAAAATGGACGCAAATAGGAAAGTTGAGAGATGAAATAACGATAGCCGAAGCATCAAAAGAACAAGAAAAATTAGACCAATATATTGAGTTGTTTCCTTCGGGTACTATTGATATTCAAAAAGCAAAAATTTTAAGTAGCACACATCAAATAGTATTGTATGTTATAGAAAAAAATGTAAAAGATGGTAAAAAAATATGTTTAGATAATTTAAAAAAATCTCGTGAATTAAATGATCCTTTTTTAGAGATATTATCTTTATATAGTTTGTGCGATTTTTTAATTTTTGAAGGTGATTTAGATGGGTATATTAAAACAAGTGAAGAAAGTTTAGCTATAGAAAAAAAGCAAGGTGAGAGGAGCTCTTACTATGTTGGGACAATCATCCATTTATTGGACGCCTATATTTATAAAGGCGGTAAAGACCAACAGATTTTGAGTTTGTTGGCGGAATTATACAGCGACAAAAACACCAGAGATTTGAGTTATTCTTTGTATGCAAAATTTTTAGGAACACTTAAGAATAAACCATTAATACAAAAAATAATTTTCAACCAATTTAAGGTTTCTAACATGTTAGAGTTTGGTAAAAAAACAACGATAATAGGAAAGAAGAGTTTAAACCCCAGTGATTTATATCATTTACAAAGAGAGCTAGCAGATGCTCATATTGCAAACGGTTTTTACAAAGAAGGGGTTACTTATATGAAACAAGCAAATATGCTTACGCAAAAAATTTATGCAAAAGATTTGTCAAATTCATTAGCAAATTATAAAACTACGCAAGCAGTTAGTAAAAAAGAGTTAGAAATTAAAAGCGAAAAACAAAAAACAAGTTTTTACACAATTATAGCTATTTTAGTAGGTGCTTTGCTATTAGTTTCTTTTACTACAAAGTAACAAGAAAAGAAATATATTAAAAGAGAAAAACAAGATTATAAATGAATCTTTTTCTGAAATAAAAAATTTATTAAAAGAGAAAGAGCTGTTGGTAAAAGAAGTACATCATAGAGTAAAAAATAATTTTCAAATTGTAGCTAGCCTATTAGAATTACAAACCAAAGATATTGAAGATGAAAAAGCATTATCACTAGCAAATGAAGGAAAACAGCGCGTAAAATCTATGGCATTAATTCATCAAAAACTATATCAAAACGATAGTGGTTTGATAAATTTTGAAGAATATACACAGTTGCTAGTTAAAGAATTAACAGCACTTTACGCATCAGATAAAAACGTAATAACTACAGTAAATGCACAAAACACAATGTTAGATGTAGATACGGCAATTCCGTTAGGTTTAATTATTAACGAGTTAATTACCAATGCTTATAAATATGCTTTTCAAGAAAATAAAGAAAATAAATTAAATATTCTTATTCAAAAAAGTCAAGGAAATATGTATAAACTTACCGTAAACGATAATGGTTCTGGTTTAGATAATTCTGTAGATTTAAGAAAAATTAAAAGTTTGGGCTTGCGTTTAGTTAGAAGATTAACCAAGCAATTACATGGCACATTAACACAGATAAATAATAACGGTGCTCATTTCGAAATTGTTTTTAAAGATACAAACGCTAGGAAATCCGTACTTTAAATAGGGTTGCTACACTAAAAACATAAAACCTAAGGTTTAGAACATTTTTAGAGCTTAATTATTAACTAAGCTTAATTTAGTAAATATTTTTTGTATTGATAGATTATGAGTAAAATAAAAATACTAGTAGTTGAAGATGAGATTATTATAGCAGACCACCTTTGTGATACTTTAGAAGAATTGGGGTATGAAGTTTTAGAACCAGCTATTAATTACACAGAAGCACTGATACTGATACAGCAAGAAAACCTTGATTTGGCAATTTTAGATATTCAATTGTCAGGAAAAAAAACGGGCTTAGATATTGCGAAAGAAATTCAAAAAACAAAAAATTTTCCTTTTATTTTTTTAACCTCTAATGCAGATAGTGGTACTGTAGAGTTGGCAAAAAAAGTAAAACCTGCTGCATTTTTAGTAAAGCCATTTACTAAAAAAGAGCTGTTTACCTCTATAGAAATTGCACTGTCTAATTTTAATGAACAGAAAATAGAAAAAGAATTAGAAACAACAAATAGTAAAGATGCTATTTTTATAAAAGACAAAGGTGTTTTTTTAAAAGTACGTTTTGATGAAATTTTATACATAAAAAGTGATCATGTATACATAGAAATTTTCTTAAAAAACGGCAATAAATATTTGGTAAGAAATAGTTTAAAAGAGGTCTTAAAGACTTTAAATGACACTTTCTTACAAGTACATAGGGGTTATGTTATCAATACAATGTATTTAAGCCAAGTAAATAGATTTTCTGTAAATATTGAAGGTGAAGCAGAAAATATTCCTGTTGGGAAAAAACATAAAGAAGATTTGTTAAGAAAGTTAAAGCTATTATAATTTTTTTAGTATTTAAAATAGAACTAAATAAAAAAGTGTACCAAGCTGTTTAGAACAAATAAACTGTGTTTCAGAACATTTGAAAGACGAAATTTCAATAAACCTATTACATTTGTGAGAGTATTAACTGAGTGTTGTGTTTTTTCGGGGGAATGTAAACACACCGAGTTAACTACTTGTGCCGTCCTAAAATAGCGTTACAGAATTAATCTTTGAAAGGTAGTGATTTT
>CAZZPG010000179.1:0-3457 GCA_964655975.1 uncultured Flavobacteriaceae bacterium | reverse complement strand
AAAAAACAATCAAAATAATAACAAGAAACAGCAAGCACAACTTGAAAATAAATCAAATAATAACCCTAGAAAAAATAATAAAAACCGTAGAAGAAACGGTAATCAACATGAAAGTTCTCATCAAAAAAAATAGTATATATCTTTTAACAATATTAATTTTAAGCGTTACTTCTTGTGATTCTAATAGGGTTTTTGACAAGTATAAATCTTTACCAAATGCCTCTTGGCATCAAAATAAAAAAATAAAATTTTCATTTACGGTAACAGATACTACTTTAAAATATAATTTATTTATCAATCTTAGAAATAATGAAGCGTATGAGTTTAGTAATTTATATATAATTACTGAAATGAAATTTCCAAATGATACAAAAATTATTGACACCTTACAATATGAAATGGCAGATGCCAATGGAAAATTTTTAGGGAAAGGGTTTACAGACATCAAAGAAAATAAGTTCTTTTATAAAGAAAACATTGTTTTTCCAGTTACTGGAAAATATACATTTCAAGTACGTCAATCTATGAGAAAAAATGGAAATGCAGAAGGAATTGAACATTTAAAAGGAATAACAGATATTGGTTTTAGAATAGCAAAAAGTAAGTAAAATATGATAAAGAATACAACATTAAATTTTAAAAAATATATCAAATGGTTTTGGATGATGATATTTGCAGGATTAATAACTCTCATTTTTATTTTTTTACTTGCATCATGGGGTGTTTTTGGCACTTTACCAACCTTTGAAGACTTAGAGAAACCACAAAATAATTTAGCTACCGAAATTATATCATCTGATGGTAAAACCTTAGGAAAGTATTATCTGAATGAAAATAGAACACCAATTACCTTTAAAGATTTACCAGAGAACATTATTAAAGCCTTAGTTGCCACAGAAGACGAGCGTTTTTATACCCATTCTGGTATTGATTTTAGAGGAACAGCTAGAGCCATAATAAAATTAGGAGCAGGTGGTGGAGCAAGTACCATAACACAACAATTGGCAAAAAATTTATTTACAAAAAAAGCCTCAGGAAACATTTTTAAAAGACTCATTCAAAAAGCAAAAGAATGGGTAATTGCAACTAGGTTAGAGAAACAATATACTAAAAACGAAATTATTACCATGTATTTAAACACCCAAGGGTTTATTTTTAATGCAGTAGGAATTCGTTCTGCGGCTCGTATCTATTTTGGTAAAGAACCCAAGAAATTAGACTTACAAGAATCTGCTATATTAGTAGCCATGTTAAAAAACCCACGGCAATACAATCCATATAGAAAAGTATCTCGAAAAAAGTCTTTACAAAGAAGAAATGTGGTCTTTAAACAAATGAAAAAAAATGGATTTATTAACCAACAAGAAAAAGATTCATTACAAAAATTACCATTAAAAATTAACTTTACCCCAGAAAGTCATAGCGATGGAATTGCCACATATTTTAGAGCTTATTTGCAAAAATATTTAAAACGATGGGTAAAGAAGAACCAAAAATCAAATGGAAAATCATATAATATTTACAGAGATGGATTAAAAGTATATGTAACCATAGACTCTCGTATGCAGAAATACGCAGAAGAATCAGTAAAAGAACATATAGCAAATTTACAATCGCATTTTTTTAAAGAACAAAAAAGAAATAAAATCGCCCCATTTTACGATTTAGAAAAAAGCCAAATTACTATGATTTATAATAGAGCAAAGAAAAACTCTGTTCGCTATAAAAGGATGAAAAAAGCAGGAAAATCTGAAAAAGAAATTGATGCCTCTTTTAAGAAAAAAAGAAACATGAAAGTCTTTACTTGGAAAGGAGAAAAAGATACAATAATCTCTCCTTATGACTCTATAAAATACTATAAATTCTTTTTGCATTCTGGTCTATTATCAATAGAGCCACAAACTGGCCATATTAAAGCATGGGTTGGAGGAATTAACAATAAATACTTTAAATATGACCATGTAAACCAAGGAAAGCGTCAAGTAGGCTCTACCTTTAAACCCTTTGTATATGCAACAGCAATTAATCAATTAAAACTATCTCCTTGTGATAGTTTTCCAAATATTTTATATACCATTCCAAAGGGGAAATATGGAATTCCAGAAGAATGGACACCACAAAATGCAGGAAAAAAATATGGAGGAAAGCTCACCTTAAAAGATGCTTTGGCAAAATCTGTAAATGTAATTACTGCTAGATTGATAGATATGGTAACCCCAGAAAATGTAGTGCGATTAGCAAAATCTGCAGGAATAGAAAATGCTGTACCAGCAAACCCATCCATTGCATTAGGGGCCGTAGAATTAACATTGTTTGAAATGGTGGCAGCTTATTCAACTTTTGCCAACAAAGGATTACGAGTAAACCCAATGATGATAACTAGGATTGAAGATAAAAACGGTACAGTTTTAACAGAATTTACCCCTACAACCAAAGAAGTACTTAGTGAAGAATCTGCATATGTAGTATTAAATTTGTTAGAAGGAGTTACAAAATCTGGTTCTGGAGCAAGATTACGTTCAGGTTGGACAAGATACCCAAAAATTGTTACAGGATTTCCTTATAAATTCACCAATGCTATTGCAGGTAAAACAGGCACAACCCAAAACCAAACAGACGGTTGGTTTATGGGGGTTGTACCCAATTTAGCCACAGGTGTTTGGACAGGAGGAGAAGACAATGCTATACATTTTGCAGGTATTGGTAAAGGACAAGGAGCAACTATGTCTTTACCTTCATGGGCATTGTTTATGAAAAAATGCTATGCAGATAAAACCTTGCACATAAGTAAAAAAGGTTTTGAAAAACCAAATAATATTTCTATCACCATAAATTGTGATGAGAAGAAAAATAATGATAAAGAAAATAAAGATACAGAAGAAGGTGATACCGATTTTTAAAAGAACACTTTATGATAAATAAAACAGTTAAAAATGTAGAAGAAGCCGTACAAGGCGTAAAAAATGGAATGACATTAATGTTAGGAGGTTTTGGTTTGTGTGGTATTCCAGAGAATATGATTACAGAATTAGTAAAAATAGGGGTTAAAAACATTACGTGTATTTCTAACAATGCAGGAGTAGATGATTTTGGCTTAGGATTGTTACTACAAAACAAGCAAATAAAAAAAATGATATCTTCTTATGTTGGAGAAAATGATGAATTTGAACGTCAAATGTTGTCTGGAGAATTAGAAGTAGAATTAACACCCCAAGGTACGTTAGCAGAAAAATGTAGAGCTGCACAAGCAGGTTTTCCCGCATTTTATACACCTGCAGGTTATGGAACAGAAGTAGCCGAAGGAAAAGAAATACGTGAGTTTGATGGAAAAATGTATGTGCTAGAGCCTGCTTTTAAAGCTGATTTTGCATTTGTAAAGCAATGAAAGGAGGAACAGCAAGGAAACTAATTTTTAAAGGAACAGGAAGTAAATTTAATCCGAATAATTTAGGAGGAA
>CAZZPG010000178.1:2051-3483 GCA_964655975.1 uncultured Flavobacteriaceae bacterium | reverse complement strand
CAAAAAAACTGATTGAAGATGCTAAACTATTAGAAAAACTAGGTTGTTTTGCCTTAGTTTTAGAAAAAGTACCTGCTAAATTAGCAGAAAAAGTAGCCAAATCTTTAACTATTCCTGTAATTGGAATTGGTGCGGGTGGTGGTGTTGATGGACAAGTTTTGGTAATGCATGATATGTTAGGAATGTCTCACGAGTTTAACCCTCGTTTTTTAAGACGCTATTTAGATTTATATGCTGATATGACTAAAGCTTTTCAACAATATATTTCTGATGTAAAAAGTTGTAATTTTCCTAATAAAAAAGAACAGTATTAGATTGTTAGATTTATGAAAATCATTCACTTAGATTCAAATCATCCTTTATTAATTAATCAACTTAATAAATTTGGTTATATAAATGATACTGATTACACCTCCTCAAAAGAAAAAATTGAAACTAAAATTCATTTGTATGATGGAATCATCATACGAAGTAGATTTTCTATTGATAAAGGATTTTTAGACAAAGCTACTAACTTAAAGTTTATTGGAAGAGTTGGTGCTGGTTTAGAAAATATAGATTGCAATTATGCTACTAAAAAAGGTGTTTATTTAATTGCTGCACCAGAAGGAAATAGAAACGCAGTTGGAGAACACACTTTAGGTATGTTACTTTCACTTTTTAATAAATTAAATAAAGCAGATAAAGAGATTAGAAACGGAAAATGGTTTCGTGAAACTAATAGAGGTATAGAATTAAACGGTAAAACAGTGGGGATTATTGGGTATGGGAATATGGGAAAATCTTTTGCTAAAAAATTACGTGGGTTTGATGTGGAAGTGCTTTGTTATGATATAAAAGCTAATGTAGGTGATAAAAATTGTACACAAGTTTTTTTACAAGAGTTTCTAAAAAGAGTAGATGTGGTTAGTTTACACACGCCACAAACACCACTTACAATTGGTATGGTTTGTAATAAGTTTATACACCAATTTTCAAACCCTTTTTGGTTACTAAATACTGCTAGAGGGAAAACAGTAGTAACTAAAGATTTAGTAAAAGCATTAAAATCTGGTAAAATTTTAGGGGCAGGTTTAGATGTTTTAGAGTATGAAAAAGCATCTTTTGAACAACTTTTTTCTGATAATAAAATGCCTGAGGATTTTAACTATTTAATCCAAGCAGAAAATGTGATTTTATCACCTCATGTTGCTGGTTGGACAGTAGAGAGTAAAAAAAAATTGGCACAAACCATTGTAAATAAAGTTACAGAAAAATTTATATAACTTAAGCTTGTAATATTACATCTGTCCATTTAACACAAAAACATAATTAACTGATTAATAGTAAATTATATACTTAAACTAACATTTATCTTTTTCTACTATTAAAAGAATTAATTATGGAATTATTACAAAAACACATTACAGAAATACTTATCTTATTATTTTTA
>CAZZPG010000178.1:0-2041 GCA_964655975.1 uncultured Flavobacteriaceae bacterium | reverse complement strand
ATTATCACTTTTTTACAATCTAGTTTTGATAAAATAACAGATTGGAATGGTAATCTTAATTTTATAAAAGGTCATTTTAAAAACTCCCCTTTTAAAAAGAGTGTACCTATTTTATTAAGTATTATTTTAATTATAGAAACTGTTTCAGGTATTTTAATGCTGATAGGTGTTTATAAACTTATCAAAAACGGACAAAAAGAACTAGCTTTAATTGGTGTAGAACTTGCAGCAATTACCTTACTCTTTTTATTAATAGGTCAACGGTTGGCAAAAGATTATGCTGGTGCTATGTCTTTAGCCGTGTATTTTATCATCACTATTTTTAGTGTATATTTGTTAAATAATTAAAACTGATGATTTTGAAATTAATTATAAAATTTTTCTATTAAAAAAGAGCTTGTAACAGGCGCTGTAAGCTCTTTTTTATTTTTTGTAAGGCACTTATATATTTCTCTTGAAATCTCTTATTAATTCATGCAATACATTGTTTTTATCTATTTTTTAAGATATAAACCAAAGAAGAATACTCAAAAGTACGCATTGCTTTAAAATTAGATTTACATCCTATGTAAAATGCTTTTAGTAAATTTATTTTTCCTTTTTTGTTTTTTTCACTTAACAAAGAAACATAAAACGCATCAAATTTCATAGGGATAGTTTTTACCACATCTAAAAAATCACTTTCAAAAAGTAATTTGATAGATTTTTGTGAAAAATGCCATAAGTGTCTAGGTACATCAAAAGCAGCCCAATATTCTTTATAATATAAGGCATCAAAACTTTTATGATTAGGTACAGCAACAACCAATGTACCTTCTGTAGTTAACAGTTTTTTTAAACTAGTTATATATTCTTGTAAATTTTCTACATGCTCTAACACATGCCAAAGGGTAATTACATCAAACTTTTCTCCACTAAAATCAGCTATAGATTCTTTTAATAAAATCCCTTTTTTTAATGAGATCCCTCTTGCTTCTTTATTGGGTTCTACACCAAAAGTTTTCCAGTTATTTTTATTACACACCAATAAAAAATCACCAGTTCCTGCACCAATATCTAATACTTTTTTTTCTTTGGATTGAAATGAGTTTAGTAACTTTAATTTCTTTTTAAGTGTGTAAATTTTTACAGATTGATAGAGTTTATCAAGCAATGTTTTTTTACTATCGGTATGTGAAATATAGGCTTTACTTTTATAGTACTCCTCTAAATGTAAAGGTACTGGCAATGTTACTAATAAATCATACCTTTCGTTTTTCATTACTTCATACCTCTCACCAGAAACCGTATAGTCTTTACAATTTAAAAACGTTTTTAAATTTTTGTAGAGATTTCTTTCTCTCCCCATATAACAGATTTTTTACTAATGTTCCACGAGGAACAATTTTATTTTGTTTATTTGTTTTATCTACCCATATACACCAATAAAACAGAAATATCACTAGGAGAAACACCACTTATTCTACTTGCTTGTGAAATGGTTACAGGTTGTATTTTTGTTAGTTTTTGTCTTGCTTCTGTAGATATTGATTTCAATTTATTAAAATTGAAATTCTTAGGTATTTTAACATTCTCTAATCTATTTAATTTGTCTGCATTGTTCTTCTCTTTATTAATATACCCAGAGTATTTTAAATAAATATCTACTTGTTCAATAACCAATTTATCAATATTATTTTGACGAATATACTCTTGTAATTTTTGAATATTAAAAAACTCTGTAAAAGGTAAATTAGGTCGAGAAGCAATCTTAAACAACTTCATTGTTTGGTTAATTAAAGAAGAATTATACTTTTCTAAAATCGGGTTTACCTCTTCTTTTTTAACGCTTAAATCCTGTATAAATTGAATTAATTTTTCTGTTTCTTGCTGTTTTTTTATCACAGCATCCATACGTTTTTTTGATGCCAAACCTAAAGAAAAAGACAACGGTGTTAAGCGAATATCTGCATTATCTTGACGTAATAAAGTTCTATATTCTGCTCGAGAAGTAAACATTCTATAAGGCTCTTCTGTGCCTTTAGTAATTAAATCATCTATC
>CAZZPG010000177.1:0-3576 GCA_964655975.1 uncultured Flavobacteriaceae bacterium | reverse complement strand
GTTATAATTATCATCTGTAGCTTTTTTATCTACACAAATTGGCGATGGGTATCCATATTGTTCTGCACGTTCTCTTTCTTTTTCCATATATGCACCACGTACAATTTTCATCCCTATATAAAATCCTTTTTGATGAGCTCTTTGGTGCAATCCTTTTAAATATTCCATTCTATCATGACGGTACATTTGTAAAGTACTAAAAACAACTACTTTTTCTTTGTTATAATTTTCCATCAATTCTTCTGTTAAATCATCAACTGCTGTTTGCATCCAACTTTCTTCTGCATCTATTAATATTGGAACATTCTTTTCTTGTGCAGATGTACATACTTTATAATAACGTGCTACTACCCTATTCCACTCTTCTTTTTCTTCTGATGATAATTCTTTTTTTTCAGTTATTTTTTGATACAAAGCAAACCGTCCAAACCCTGTAGGTTTAAATACTGCAAAAGGAATGGATATTTTTTCTTGTGCAAATTGTATGGTTTTTAAAGTTTTGGCTACTACTTTATCAAACTCTATATCTGTTTCTTTTCCTTCAACGGAATAATCTAAAATGCTGTGTACATTTTTTGTATACATGCTTTCTATATTTGGCAAACAATCATCTTCGGTTATTCCTCCACAAAAATGGTCAAAAACTGTAGATCTAATCAATCCTTCTACAGGTAAATGCGTTTTTAAAGCAAAATTTGTAATTGCTGTGCCAATACGTACCATTGGTTGATTTTGTATCATTTTAAATAAAAAATAGGCTCTTTCTAATTGTGAATCTGATTTTAAAGAAAAAGCAACTTTGGTGTTATCAAAAAGGTTCATTTGTAGTTATTTTTTTTGTTGCAAACAAAGATACAATTATTCAATTATTTCTCTTTTATTTGTACCTAAAAATATTTTTAATGCAATCTATCAAAGCAACCTCTTATTTTATTCATTTTCAAGGAAAAGGATACCAAAAATTAAATAACCTTATAAAAAAAAATAAATATTCTTCTATTTTTATTTTAGTAGATGAGCATACTATGGAATTTTGCTACCCAAAATTCATTCCAAATTTACAAATTAATGTCCCATTAGAGGTTATAGAAATTGAAGCTGGAGAGATTCATAAAAACATTGAAACCTGTGTAAATATTTGGAATGTTTTGACTGAATTGAATACTGATAGACGTAGTTTACTAATTACCTTAGGAGGTGGTGTGATTACAGATTTAGGAGGATTTGTTGCTTCTACATACAAAAGAGGGATAGATTTTGTAAACATACCAACTACCTTATTAAGTATGGTTGATGCTTCTGTGGGTGGAAAAACTGGAGTTGATTTGGGCGTATTAAAAAACCAAGTAGGTTTGTTTTCTAATCCAGAAATGGTATTGATAGATGATGAGTATTTAAGTACTGTTTCTCCTAGAGAAATACGTTCTGGAATAGCAGAAATTATTAAATATGGATTAACTTATGATAGTAAACTATACCATCAAATAAAAGACGATAAAGACTTGTCTATAAGTAGTATAAGTAGTTTGATTTACCGATCTATTGAGATAAAAAATAAAATTGTTTTAGAAGACCCTAAAGAAAAAGGAGTGCGAAAAATATTAAATTTTGGGCATACCATTGGACATGCTATTGAGTCTTATTTTTTAGAATCTGAACACAAAGAAAACCTAACTCATGGAGAAGCTATTGCTATTGGTATGATATGTGAAACCTATATTTCTACTCAACTGTTAGGTTTCCCTAAAAAAACACTAGCTGAAATAAAAGACACTATTCTTAACATTTATAAAAAAGCAGCTATTTTACAAGAAGACTTTGCTCCTATTATTAATTTACTAAAACACGATAAAAAGAATATTGGAGGTCAAATAAATTTTGTACTCTTAAATAAATTAGAAGATTGTGAGTTAAATTGCAAAGTTTCTAATGAGCTAATTATTAAAAGTTTAGAGTATTATCTAAGTTAAATCTATCCCATAAATTTTTTTATACTGTGGTAATACAGAAGCAAGTGTAAACCTTTTAGAGTGCTCTATTGCATTCTGCTTATAGGTTTGTAAAATAGACTCCTCATTTAAAATAATAATGGCATTTTCTGCCATATCATCTATGTCTCCTACATTACTTAAAAAACCTGTTTTACATTGTAAATTAACTTCTGGTAATCCACCAGTATTTGTAGAAATAATAGCAGTACCTGCTGCCATAGCCTCTAGTGCTGCCAAACCAAAACTTTCTGTTTCTGACGGCAATAAAAATAAATCAGAATAACATAAAATTTTTTTAATTTCGTGGCTACTTCCTAAAAACAATACTTTATCTGCTATCCCTAGTTTTTCTACCATATTTTCTGCCATTAATCTATCTGGACCATCGCCTACCATCAATAATTTAGAAGGAATCTTTTGCTGTACTCTATAAAAAATTTTAATAACATCTTGTATTCTTTTTACTGGTCTAAAGTTACTAATATGTGTTAAAATACGTTCTTCTGGTTTTGCCAATGCTTTTCTTTGACACTCTCCTTGCCGTGTTTTTTCATACTTACTTACATCAATAAAATTATACACTACTTCTATTTCTTTAGTAATATCAAACAAGCGTAAGGTATCATTTTTTAAGCTTTGAGAAACTGCAGTAACTATATCTGAATGATTGATACTAAACTCTACTGCTGTTTTATAATTCGGATGACTCCCTACCAATGTAATATCTGTACCATGTAGTGTGGTTACCACCTTAATATCAATCCCTTTTTCTTTCAGCATTTGTTTTGCCATATACGCTGCGTATGCATGCGGAATAGCATAATGTACATGCAAAACTTCTAAGCCATATTTTTCTACAATTTCTACCATTTTACTAGACAAAGCTAACTCATAAGGTTGATATTGAAATAATGGATATTCTTCCATCAATACTTCATGATAATGTAAATGATGCGAAAAAAAATCTAACCGAACAGGTTGATTATAGGTTATAAAATGGACTTCGTGCCCTTTATCTGCCAAGGCAATACCTAATTCTGTTGCCACAATACCACTACCACCAAAGGTTGGATAACAAACAATACCTATTTTCATGTTTTTATAGAAAGGTTAAAAATTAAGCGATTATACAAGTAAAAAACGAGTATTAATTTTTGATTTTAGGCAAATGTACAATTTTGCTTATAATTGATTTGTAAAGAAAATTATAAAAACAGCTATTTGTTTCTACAAAAAAGAAAGAATTGCCAACTCATAACTTTGTAAGCCAAAGCCTGTAATAACTCCTTTGGTATTTGGAGCAATAAAGCTTTTATGCCTAAAATCTTCTCTAACATACACATTAGAAATATGCACTTCTATAACAGGGGTTTCTATACCTTTAACAGCATCTCCTATACCCACAGAAGTATGCGTATAAGCTGCTGCATTTAAAATTATGCCATCATAGGTAAAACCTACTTCATGTAATTTATCTATGATTTCTCCTTCTATATTCGATTGAAAATAAACTAAATCTACCTTTGTATATTTTTTTTTCAACCTATTAAATTCATCTTCAAAAGTTAAATATCCATAAATTTTG
>CAZZPG010000176.1:0-3584 GCA_964655975.1 uncultured Flavobacteriaceae bacterium | reverse complement strand
TGTCTTGCTTGTTTTTATATGAGATATTTATATTCTTATAAATCCTAGCTGTTAAATATTGAATTTTATTTTTATATGTATCAGCAATATAATTATAATCTTTGTTCTTTAATTGAATTCTTCTACCTGTTTGAAGTCCTTTATATGGTTTAGTAGTTTTCCAAACTCTAATACGCATCATGTTCATTGCATCATCTACAAATGCTCCTTTAAAACTGTTACTTAAACCACTTACAATACCAAATAATAAGGTAAATAGTAAAATAGCAAAGGCAACTGTAAAACCAGACATTACAGAACGTAATTTGTTTTTACTAATGCTTTGAAATATTTCTCTCCAACGGTCTATATCGAACATATATACTGGTTATTTGTTTGTGAATTATCTTTGAACACAGATTTAATTTCCTGTTAAGGTATCGCTTATAATAATCCCATCTTTTAAACGAACAATTCTTTTGGTTTGTGCTGCTACTTCTTCTTCATGAGTAATTACAAAAACGGTCATTCCTTCATTATTAATTTCTTTTAGTAACTCCATCACAGAATCTGTTGTGGTAGAATCTAATGCCCCTGTTGGTTCATCTGCCAAAACTACTTTTGGTCTAGTTACCAAAGCTCTAGCTATAGCAACACGTTGTTTTTGACCTCCAGAGAGTTCATTTGGCAAATGGTTTGCCCAATTTTTTAATCCTACTTTATCTAAAAAATCCATAGCAACTTGTAAACGTTCTTTACGTTTCATTCCTTTATAATACAACGGTAAAGCTACATTTTCTAAAGCAGTTTTGTAAGAAATTAAATTAAACGATTGAAAAACAAATCCTAAAAATTTGTTACGTAAAACAGCAGCTTTCTTTTCATTTAACTTTTCAATTAATTGATTATTTAAATAATAATCTCCTTCATCATGTTCATCTAACAAACCAACAATATTTAATAAAGTAGATTTTCCTGAACCTGAAGAGCCCATAATGGAAACAAACTCACCTTCTTTAATATGCAAATCTATGCCTTTTAAAACATGAAGTTTGTCTTTTCCGATAGGATAAGATTTGTGCAGTTTTTCTATTCTAATCATTGGTTAGTTAATTTTATACTAAAGTAACTATTGAAAGCTTTTTAGTTGCTAATTTTATGTTAAAACAACAAATTAATTCTTTAGTTACTTACCATAAGACTCTCCCAAATGAAATTTGTTACAAAATGATTTAAAATTTATTTTTTTAAATTAAGTATCTTTACCTTTGTTAAGTTTTTTTAACTATAAATGATAGACTCCTTACCTAAAAATAAAAAAATTATTTTGTTTGATGATTTTTGTAACCTCTGCAACAACAGTGTTCTAAAAATTATTAAACATGATAAAAATGATGTTTTTAGATTTGTATCATTGCAATCTGATTTTGGAAAAAAAATTTGTACCTATTTAAAAATTGATACTTATAAAACAGATTCTATTATACTTTTTGAACCCTCAATTGCTTACTACACAAAATCTACAGCTGCTTTAATTATTATGAAATCTTTTGGTGGGTTTTGGAAAACAACTCAATTATTTTATATTTTTCCTGAAACAGTTAGAAATTGGGTATATAACACCATTGCAAAAAACCGATACAAATGGTTTGGAAAGAAGGAAAGCTGTATAATCCCTACACCAGAATTAACTGCTAAGTTTTTAAGATGATAAATTATAAAGAATATTTTTTAGGAATCTTACTCAAAAATTAATGGCAATAACCTTTTTAATAGTTTGATTATTAAATTGATAAGAGCAATTACTAGACCTAACCCAAATATAAAAAATAGTATATAAATATAATATAATGAGTTTTGCATTTCTGAAAAGAGAATATTTTTTGTAAAAAACATCCAGTTAGAACGCACTACACCTGCATAGAGTAGTGTAAAAAAAAATAATAACAGAAATATATTATATGCGTAAAAACTGTTTTTTAGCTTACTAAATACAATTTTTTTCTTATTTAATTTAGACAGTATAAAAAATACTGATGACAATAAAATTGTAGTATTAATACCAATAGTTGTTCCCATAGAATGGGCAACCGTAATATGTGTACCGTGAGTAAAGAAATTAATTGATGGTATTGACAATAGTAATGCTAAAATTAGATTTAAAAATACCCAAAAATCTGCAACTAAAATCAATCTATATGCTATTGAAAATTTTTCTTTTTCTTTTTGTGATAAAGATTTTTTCCAAGTATAAATTATATGAATTAAAACAATCCATTCTGTCATACTTATTCCATAAGCTAAATATCGAATCCAAACCTGTGTAGGAATAATATAAGTGTGGTGTGCCCAACCCAGCATAAGGTTTATTAATCCTAAAAAATAGAAGAAAAATGTTGTTTTTCCTTTAGCAAATTGAATATCATTTTTAATTTTCGACATTATATAAATGGCAATACCATAAACCAACATATTCCAAGAACCAACAAAAGACCCGTATGATTTCCATTGTACTGTAATATCTTTGATAAAATATCTTCTAAAAGAAGGAAGTAACCATAAGTGTGCTTCACATAAATGATAAAACATAAAAACAATTCCTGTACCCCACATCCAATAATAAACGGGCCAATTAATTACATTTTTTTGAATTGTTTTAAAATAATTAACACCAAATAAAAACCATCCTATTAATATAGGGATTGTTAAAATTGAAGGGTAACTAAGATACTCTCTCCCTTCCATTTTTCCAAACAAAAAAGAAAGATAAATTGCGACACCTGTAAATAAAAAAATGATAAAATGAATTTTGGGTAATCTTGGTAATGCAAAAGGTATTTTCTCTATTTTTGAAATAAAAAAATAAATACTTCCTGTGGCTGTCAAAATAATCCAAGAAAGAACACTAGTTGTATGGAAGGGGCGTATTTTTGAAAACGGAATACTGTTTTTTAAAAAATATGGAAAAACGTATTGTAATGAGGATAATAAACCAAAAAACAATCCTAGTAAAAGTGCAATTAAACCTAAAACAATAAAAAAAAGTGGTATTTTATTTTTCATTTTTATATTCTATATCTACCCAACCAGAATTTTTTATTATAGCATTTTTATTTGGGTAATATCCTGTGCTATCTATTTGTTGTAAAAATGCTATAATTTGATTTTTTTCATCTTCAGAAAAATTAAATTTTGGCATTGATTTTATACCACTGTTCAAAAAAGCCTTTATATACTTTTCCCCTTTACTTTCTGTGGAATAAATATTAGTTAAATCTGGCCCTAAATACCCTCCTAAACCATAAATTTGATGACATGACCAGCAATTATTACTTTGCCATAAAACCTCTCCTTTTAATGCTTTTTTAGATAAAAAAATAAATTTTTCTTTTTTACTTGAAGAATATATAAAAAAATTATAGATGCTAAAAATAAAAACTAAAATAGTAATAATTAGTATGTTTTTTTTTGCATTAGTATTCATAATTAATGTTGAAATTTAATCTTTTCATATAGTTTTACCAAAGATTCTAATAACTCTACAGGAGTGGTTAAAATTTGATAATGATTTTGCCCAAACATTTGTGGTAAATAATACTTTGCAT
>CAZZPG010000175.1:0-3599 GCA_964655975.1 uncultured Flavobacteriaceae bacterium | reverse complement strand
TGGCGTAATGCAACACCAATACGGGTGTATCCTTGTGGTTGTACTGCACCTACTTTAAATTTTGCTCTACTCCAATCTTCATCAAAACCTTTCATAGTAATATAGGTAGAGTGATTACGTGTTTTTGAGTAAAAACAATCAATAGAAAAATCAATATGAAACTCATTTAAAATCTCTCCAAAAAGGATACTTACTTGTTTTTCTACATCAATTACTTTGTTTCCTGCAGCATACCCATCACTAGATAAACTGATGTCTAACAAGAGTAAAATTGATAAATCTTTTTCTTTTTTCCGTTTAGATAAGTAAATTTTTTCTGATGGTGTATGACCAGAATGTACATCTACAAATAAATCTGTAATAGCGTCTAAATCAAACTCTTCTCCTTGTGTTTGACGGCGTTGTTGTTGGTATTTATTATTCACCGTAGTTAGCATTTTACGCAAACCCATTAAGGTACTATTATTTTTAGCAATGGTTCTTTTGTAATAACCAGCATCGGTTTTTAAAATAGATTTCGGATATAGTTTACAAAAGTTCTCTTTGTAGGTACGTTTTTCGTAATTCCACTCATCATATTTAATATGGTATCCTTTTTCATCGCTATCAGCACTTTCAGACACAGTGGTATTTTCTATAAAATCTGCTTGATACACAGAATGGACAGTATCATCTACACGTACCGTATATTTCATATTCAAATCTTCTAAGGCATTGGCATGGTCATTTAATTCATCATCTCCATCCATATCTTTCCAATTTCCACCAAACTCTTCGGCAGTTTCTACCTTTTCAAATTGATGTTGTAATACACTATCTTCTAATTGTTTTTGATCTACTTGAGCAGAAATAATTTCTTCTACAGCACCTGCATTTAGTATTGTTTTTTTTTCTTTGGATGCTTTTTTTACTTTATCTGTAAAATTTTTTAGTGTATCTTGTTTTTCTTCTTTTGGTAGGTTTTGCATCCATTTTCCGTAAAGGAAAGAGGTATCAACTGCTTCTCCTTCTTTAGTGTTTTTAGTAAAAAATTCTAAAAATTGCTGATGATACTTCTCTGTAACAGGAAATTGCACAAATAATTCTTTCAACACTTTTGTTGATGTTTCTTTGGCTTTTTCTTGTGCTTCTTTAAGTTCTTTTTCTTCTAAATCTGTAAAATTTAATCCTAAATTATTTTGGATAGACATGTATAACACTCGAAATAAATAAAATGATATATTTTTCTCTACAGTAGAAAAAAATACAATTTTTTTAGGTAAAAAGAAGTTATTATTTTTATAACCCCCTTCTCTTTCTGCTGGATAAACATCAATAGATTTACCAGTAATGGCACGAGCAAAAAGAATAAGACGTTGTTTTACATCTTCTAATTTTACAGCATAAATAATACTTTCTTCTTTTTGCTTTTTACGTCTTTTAAAGTAATTTGCAAACTTGGTGAAAATATATGCATCTGGTTCAAACTCAAACATTGTTTTTTGGTGTTTAGTGTTCAGTCTGCTCACTGCCAACTGAATACTATTTACTGTTTGCTGGTATTATATCATCAAATCACATAAATCTTTTAGTGCGATAATTATTTCCAAATCATCTGTAAGAGGTTCTACCACTGCAACGTGTACAGATAATCTTTTTGGTAATCCACTATGAATTAATTTAGCAGCATCTACTAACAAACGGGTAGATACGGTTTCTGTTAATCCTAATTCGGTTAAATTTCTAATTTTAGTGGCAATATTTACCAATTTTTTTGCAATATCTTTATCAACTTGTGTTTCATTGACAAGAATTTCTGTTTCAATTTTTGGTTCAGGATACGCAAAAGAAATAGCTACAAAACGCTGTCTTGTTGATGGTTTTAGCTCTTTAAATCCACGCTGATATCCTGGGTTAAATGATGCTACCAACATAAAATCTGTGTGTGCTTTTACTGTAGTTCCTAATTTATCTATAAATAATTCTCTACGGTGGTCTGTAAGTGAGTGTACTGCCACAATTACGTCTGGTCTTGCTTCTGCAATTTCATCTAAATAAATAATTGCTCCTTCTTTTACAGCTTGAGTTAAAGGCCCATCCATCCAAACTGTTTCTGCTCCTTTTATAATATAACGCCCAATTAAATCTGTAGAGGATGTTTCTTCATGGCATGAAATTGTTATCAATTTTTTATTTAATTGATGTGCCATAAACTCTATAAAGCGAGATTTTCCTGTCCCTGTAGGTCCTTTTAATAAAAACGGAATTTTATTTTTATAGGCTTGTTCAAACACTTCTATTTCTTTTCCTGCTTCGTGGTAATATGGTGTACTACTCCTCATTGTTTACTCCTTTTAGTTTTACAAAATTACTAGATGTAATTAAATATTGATCTATTTTTGTAATATTCCATGATTTTTCTTGGTTATTATTTAGCCCTTTTACTGTAAAATTAATACTTATTGTGTCTTTATTTCTTTTAATAACAATTTTTTTAAATTCATTTTGAATGGCAGACTTTATTGGTAAATTTGGGCATTTATTTAACTTATAAACTACCATCATATCATTAGAAAACCATTGTAATAGGTTATTTAAATGTTTTCCATCACATTCATCATTAATCTGTAATTCTTTTAAAATAGTACATTTTATTTTTGTTGATGTTTTATCACATTCATTCCCATAAGCGTATAAATACCATGCTAATAGCGCTTTTTCTGGCTCATCTATTTGTTGTAAATAGGTTTTATTAATTATCTTATTTTCTAAAACTACGTGTGTAATTTTAGAATTTTTTGAGGTACAAGATACAAAGAAAATAAATAGTAATATGATACTTTTTTTCATTAAATTTTTGTTTACTTCATATAGATTCCTGCCTTTGCTGAAATGACAAAATTAAAAAAACCAGAGTTGAAAAATAATGCTACTACTCATTATTTGTACATCAACTCTGGTCATCAATCTAAAAACCTTTTTTGTTGTTATTAATTGTTCTAGGTTCTTTTTTAAATTAAATAAAAACTCTAACTAACAAAATTTTATTTGGTAAATGAAAATAATTTTGGTTTAAATGTAAACATTACCCAAGCCCAAGAGTTATTTTCTCCTTTATCTCCTCCTCCTTTTAATATTTCCATTGTTTTTGTGGCAAACATTTTAGAGTATCCAACATTTAAACTAATATCTTTAGATATTTTATACCCCATGGTAAAGTCTATTTCTGTTCCTAATTTAGCATTCATTTTTGTTGATCCATCATATACATCTGCTGCTGCAGAGAAAAAATGAGGAATTACTTTGGCTGCAAATTTGTCTTTTTTATAGGCTAATGTAAAGTTAATGTCTGTTAATCCAACAGAGCCACCGTGGTTTCCTACGTAAAAATAATCCATCCAACCATTAAATTTATGGTTTGTTCCAAATAAAGGTGCAAATGATTTAATATCTTTTGAAGTATTATTTTGATTTTTACCAGAAAGGTACTCTAAACCAGCTGCTACAGAAAAGTTACTACTCACTTTATAACCTAAATTTCCTGTATAGTACAAAGCTCCTACTTTTTTATTAATTGCTTTTCCTGTTTGAAAATATACTGCTGCATTAGCTTTAAATTT
>CAZZPG010000174.1:0-3671 GCA_964655975.1 uncultured Flavobacteriaceae bacterium | reverse complement strand
GGCTCAAATATGCTTAGTGCTGGGTAAAAATACAATAACTTTTTGAGTTAAACAATACCTTTGCAAATACAAAACTAACTCTGGGGCAAGCAATTAACCAGCATTAAGTATATTTTTTGTTCTACACAGTTTTTAATTTAATTCACTTATTAATTTTTCACATCCTCTTATTAAATCTTCAACTTCATCTGCTTTTGGTTCTCTTTCTTTAGAGTGAACCGATAAGTTTCTTATATCTCCTAATCGTTGTATAAGTCTCCAAGTTGTAATATCTATGATAGAATTATTTTTAAGTTCTTCATTAAAATTTGAAATTGTTGGATTTTTTTTTCTAAAAGTGATATTATGATTAGAACAAACTTTTGCTAAATGAATTTCTAAGGTTATTCCTGCTAAAGCACCAGATGTTCGGTTATATTTTTTTTTTAATAAATCTTTTGCGGCTTGTAATTCATTTTCAAATAATTCATATTGTAAAACACCTTCAATATCAGCCAATTTTGAATCAATTAATTCATTGCAAGATTCAAGAATAGTAATTTGTATTTCGATTTTTGATTGAAATGCTTTAAATGAATCAACGCCTATTCTGTCAAATGTTCGTAGAATATTTACTCCAAGAAAAAAATCACTTATTGTATAAGTCAAATAATCAATATCATTTTTTTTTCGCTTTTCATCTTTATAAAGTACATAAAATTCGGAATACCTATCAGGAAGTATTTGCTTTACGACATTATAAGATTTTGTAAACCACTTTTGATATGATGCTTTTACTGTTGATGATTTTGATTTATAAGTAATGAAACCTTCTATTTCTTCTATTCGTTTTATTAGTTCAGGTGTATATTTATTATTCTTAATTCCAACTTCATACATAATAAATCTTCCCGTTTCAATTAACGAGTTCAGTTCAGTCTTAATTTTTTCTTTATTGTTATTCATTTTTTAATTGTGTAGAACGGTTGGGCTATGGCTTCGTTGCGTTGGTTAAGCACAAAGTTAGTAAAAAAACACTGAACATTGGTTGAGCCAGAGGATTTTCAAAAAGTTCTGGTGATATTTTTTTAAAATTATGTTCGTACGTTTTTCTTGCGTGAATATCCATTTCAGACGCAAACACACATTTACCTCCTAAATTATGAAAGGCTAAATGAAATCCACCAATACCTGCAAACAGGTCTATAAAAGTGAAGTTGTGTTTTTTGTCCATTAATATTTTTAATACTTTTCACAAAGATATTTTTTTTACTCGGAAAGGATTGTGTTGTGTCCTTTTTTTTGCTTGTTGCCAACGGTTTAAAAATAATGTGTCGTTTTAATGCACTTTATTTTTTTTCGATAAAGAAAGTTAGCGAAAACAATTGAGAAAGTCAACTATTATTTACTCAAACTGTTTCATTTCTTCATCATAAAACTCTCCAGCAGCATCCATTAGGGTGGCTACTTCATTAGCCATTTCATTTTCGTCTGTACCAATTAAATCATCATACCAATTTATAGAATCATCTTTTAAATTGATTAAAAAACGAGGGAACTCTGTGTGTAGCACATAAATATCATCAGGAAAATTACTATTGTCTGCTAATAAAAACTTCGGTAAACTCATGGTTGGTTGGTTTTAATTAATTTGTGTGTTAATTTATGAAAACGAATGTATAACATTATTGCAGATGCTGTTAAAGAAATAAATAAACCAATCCAAATACCTATGGCTTTTAACTCTGTGTATAAGCCCAAATAATAACAGATAGGAAATCCGATAATCCAATACGCAATAAAGGTGATTAGCATCGGTATTTTTACATCTTGCAAACCACGTAATGCACCTAAAACTACTGCTTGTATTCCGTCAGAAAGTTGAAAAAACCCCGCAATTACCATTAAAAAAGAAGCTATTTTTACAACTTCTACATTGTTTATATAAAATGTAGGTAATATATCTTTTGTTAAGATAAACCCAACAGTAAAAAACAAATCAATAAGAATCATCAGCAAAAAAATGGAAATGGCAATTCGTTTTAATTCAATATAATTTTTTAATCCTTTTTGATTTCCAACACGTATGGTTGCTGTTACCCCCAAGCCAACAGCAATCATAAAGGTCATAGAAGCTAAATTTAGTGCAATTTGATTTGCTGCTTGAGAATTTGTTCCTAAAACACCTGATAGCATTACTCCTGCCGCAAAAATACTTACTTCAAAAAACATTTGTAGTGCTGTAGGATACCCTAAGTTAAAAACTCTTTTTAAAATACTTTTTTTAATTTCAGAAAAAGAAAACTCTTTAAAATATGGTGTAAATGATTTTTTAGATTTTAAAATATATAGTAGGAAAAACATCATAGCAAAACGAGAAAAAAGAGTTCCGTAACCAGCTCCATCAATCCCTAATTTTGGAAAAAACCAAATTCCATATATCAATAAATAATTAAAAACTACATTAATTATATTGGCAATAACGGTTGCTTTCATTGCATATTTTGTAAACGACAATCCGTCTGCAAATTGTTTTAATCCTTGAAAAATTAATAACGGAATCATAGAAAATGCTACAATTTTAAAATAAGGTATTGCTAAAGCAACTACTTCTTTGGGTTGATTCATTTGATGTAAAATGGGTTCAACAAAAAGTAGGATAACAAAAAGAATGATTCCTAAAACCGTTGAGAGAATCATTCCGTGTTGAAAATAACTTCGCCCATTCTCTATGTTATTTTCACCATCAGCTTCGGCAATTAAAGGAGTAATTGCAAAAGTAAATCCAATACCTAAAGATAGTGCTATAAAAATAATACTATTTGCTAAAGAAACAGCTGCCAAAGAAGCTGCACCTAGTTTGCCTACCATCAAATTATCTGCTAATCCTACCAAAACGTGCCCTAACTGCCCAATCATTACTGGGTAAGCAATGTGTAAGTTTTTTTTAAATTCTGATGTGTATTGAGATAAATTCACTAGTTTAAAATTATTTTAACAAATTGCGAAGATAGTTGATAAAAAACATTTTTTTCTTAAAACTTGTGCATCAATCTTCAAAAAAAATCTTATTTTTGAGTAAAATTAAAATACAATCTTATGGCAACAATAACATTAAAAGGAAACGAAATACAAACTATTGGTAATTTACCAAAAAAAGGAGATAACGTATTAGATTTTTCTTTAATAGCAACTGATTTATCTAAAAAAAGTTTATCAGATTTTACGGGGAAGCAATTAATTTTAAATATTTTCCCTAGTATAGATACTGGTACTTGTGCTGCGTCGGTAAGAAATTTTAATAAAGAAGCATCATCATTAAAAGACACTATTGTTTTATGTATTTCTAGAGATTTACCTTTTGCACAAGCTCGTTTTTGTGGGGCAGAAGGGATAGAAAATGTAGTAATGCTTTCTGATTTTGCTACAGGACAATTTGGAAAAGATTATGGATTAGAAATTACCACAGGTCCTTTGGCAAATTTACACTCAAGATCTATTATTGTTTTAGATAAAAACGGAACGGTACAATACACAGAGCAAGTACCAGAAATAGTTGATGAGCCCAATTATAATAAAGCTTTAAACTCTATACGATAAATGAAGAACCCAAATGATGGTTTTATTAAAGGCAGGTTGCGTAGTTTACAATTTGCCTTAAAAGGTATGTGGCTTTTATTAACTACAGAAGA
>CAZZPG010000173.1:0-3689 GCA_964655975.1 uncultured Flavobacteriaceae bacterium | reverse complement strand
TAGGATTAGATGTTTGGGAACATGCCTACTACTTAAACTATCAAAATAGAAGACCAGATTATATTCAAGCCTTTTTTAAGGTAATTAATTGGAATGAAGTAGAAAGTAGATACGCAAAAGCAAAGTAATATTTTAATTAAAAAGGAGCTTTAAAGCTCCTTTTTTAACCAACTTAGTCATTAATCAACACAATGACTATTCTTATTTTTGTTTATTCCATAAAATAATCCTGCCAATAATAAAAACCCTATCCCACTATCTATAGGTAAGCCTGGAGGAGGTGGAGGAGGTATAGGTGGAGGTAAAGCCTGTGCATTACTCCCTAAAGTAAACAGCAATACCAACATAACCAATATTATTCTAACCATTTTATTGAAAAATATATTTTTATCAAAATCTATTCTATAAGACACCTATTTTAAAAATAGGTCACAATCACTTATTTTAAAGATAATACCTAAATTTGGTTTGAGTATTAATGACCCTAAAAATTCAATCTTTTTTTAGATTTATACTTAGAAACGTATAAAATATAAAATTCGTATACTTTTTATTATTTTTTTATCTAAATTCTGTAAAGTTATTTTTATATATAAAAATAACTAGAACCATCTTATAACAATTCTGCTGATAAACCTAAATCTAATAATTTAGAACAACGAAATTTTAAATCTTTCAATTTGCCTGTTTTAACGGTGCATTTTCCCTTATAATGCACTATAATAGCACATTGCTCTGCTTGTTCTATAGTATGCTCACACACATTAATTAAAGAATCTATAACAAAATCAAAAGTATTTATGTTATCATTATACAATATAATTTCGTGTTGGTTTACTTCTTTTTCAAGTACATTTAGTTCTTCTTGTATTTTTTCCTTGATACCCATAAAGCTAATGTAGTAAAAATTTATAAAATGAAAAATGATATTCTATTTTTAAAGAATAATTATTTTTTTAATGAAAATCTTGTGTATTTCAATTTTATACTTAGATTTGTCGAGTATTACAGATACAAAATTATGAATTTACAGAATAATTGGACACCTCGTTTCTATTTTTACTTTTACTTTTTTAGTAAGAGATGAGACTTTAATATCTAGTTATTAATAACATAAAATATATAAAGTCTCGATTTTTTCGAGGCTTTTTTTTTGAATTAAAATGAAAAAAATAGCCATTCAAGGAATAAAAGGATCAAACCATCACATTGTAGCTCGCAATTATTATGGAGAAAATATTGAGTTAGATGAATGTTTATCTTTTGATGTGTTGGTAGAAAGCATCATCACCAAAAAAAGTGACCAAGCAATTATGGCAATAGAGAACACTATTGCGGGTTCTATTATTCCTAATTACGCATTAATAGATGACCAAGAGTTACATATTGTGGGAGAACAATATTTAAACATTCATCACCATTTAATGGCACTTTCTAACCAAACTATTGATGATATTATAGAAGTATATTCACACCCAATGGCATTATTGCAGTGTAAAGAATTTTTTAAAAGCCACAAACATATCAAGTTAATTGAAGACGTAGATACGGCTGATGTTGCCAAAAGAATTGCAACAAAAAAATTAAAAGGAATTGCAGCTATTGCCCCTAAAATTGCAGCAGAAATTTATGACCTTAACGTAATTAATGACAAAATACAAACCATTACAAACAACGCAACTCGTTTTGTAATTGTACAAACAGAAAATCCTAAAAATGGGATTTCATCCATTAATAAAGCGTCCTTAAAATTTGAGTTAGACCATAAAAGAGGAAGTTTAGCAGCAATGTTAAATGTAATGAGTGATTGTAAATTGAATTTAACAAAAATACAATCATTACCCAAAATAAAAACTCCTTGGAAATATGCTTTTTTTGTAGATGTAACTTTTGATGACTATCAAGATTATAAAAAAGCACGCTCTATTATAGAAATTATGGCGTTAGATTTTAAAATTTTAGGAGAATATAAAAACGGAAGATGATGATAGAAATTGCAAAACGCATACAAAACGTAGATGAATACTACTTTGCTAAAAAATTACGTGAAGTTAGAGAGTTACAAACATCAGGAAAACCTATAATTAATATGGGTATTGGCAGTCCAGATTTACCACCACCAACAGAAGTGGTTACTGCATTAAAAGATAGTTTATCAGATACTTTAGCACACAAATATCAGCCATATATAGGATTACCCGCATTTAGAAATGCCGTAGCAAATTTTTATCAAAAACACTTTTTTGTAGATATAAATTCAGCATCAGAAATTATTCCATTAATGGGAAGTAAAGAAGGAATTATGCACATTTCTATGGCATTTTTAAATGAAGGAGATAGTGTCTTAATTCCGAATCCAGGATACCCAACCTATACTTCGGTAACTAACCTGGTAAGAGCCAAAGCAATTTATTATAATTTGGATGATGAGAACCATTGGCAACCGAATTTTGAGGAATTAGAAAAATTAGATTTATCTAATGTAAAAATTATGTGGCTAAATTATCCGCATATGCCAACAGGAGCCAAAGCTCAAAAAGAAACCTTTAAAAAAGCAATAGCCTTTGGTAAAAAACATAATATTGTTATTGTAAATGATAATCCGTATAGTTTTATTTTAAACGATAACCCTAATAGTATTTTACAAATTGATGGAGCAAAAGACATTGCAATAGAATTAAATTCAATTAGTAAATCATTTAATATGGCAGGATGGAGAGTAGGAATGTTGCTAACCAATGAAACCTTTATCAAAGAAATTTTAAAAGTAAAAACACAAATGGATTCGGGTATGTTTTATGGCATTCAGCAAGGAGCAATTGCCGCATTAAACTTGTCTGATAATTGGTTTAAAGGTATTAATAAAATCTACGATAAAAGAAGAAAATTGGTATGGCAATTGGCAGAAAAACTGAATTGCATGTTCGATAAAAATACTGCAGGAATGTTTGTGTGGGCAAAATTACCCGAAGGAAAAACAACAGATAAGGTAGTTGATGAATTGCTGTATAAAAAAGATATTTTTATTACACCAGGACATATTTTTGGAAGTAACGGAGATGGATATATTCGATTCTCATTATGTGTAGATGAACGTTTAATTGAAGAAGCAATACAAAGAATTACGAATTAATAATTATGAATTAACAAGACCTAACAGGGTTTCACTTATCCACCGTAGGAGGAAAACCTATCAGGTCTGAAAGAAAAATATAGCGACCTTTGCGATAAACTTTGTGTCCTTTACGGGAAAATAAAAAGAAGAGATTGCCACGTCGTAAACTCCTCACAATGACATAAAAAATGAACATATTTATTATTGGTATCGGATTAATAGGAGGAAGTGTAGCGTTGGATATTCAAACACACTATCCAAAGGCAAAAATTTACGGAATTGATACGAATGAAAATCACGTAAATGAAGCGATTGAGTTGGGAATAATTCATCAAAAAGCCAAATTTTCTGATATAGAAAAGGCAGATATTGTAGTGGTTTCAATACCTGTTGATGTTTCATTAGAAGTGATGCCAAAAGTGTTAGATACTATTAATGACAATACGTTAGTAATGGATGTGGGGTCTACTAAAGAACAAATTGCAAAAGTAGTTGCTCATCATCCGAGGCGAAGAAACTTATTGTTAACACACCCAATTGCGGGAACAGAATTTTCAGGACCAAAAGCCGCCAT
>CAZZPG010000172.1:0-3711 GCA_964655975.1 uncultured Flavobacteriaceae bacterium | reverse complement strand
GAATATTTAGCTCATGAAGGAGAATCATCATCACAAAATATAAATCTGTGGTTAAAAGAATGGGGGATAGATAAAACCTTAAAAGCAAGAGCAGGAATTGAGAATATAGATGTAGAAATACAACCATCATCAAGAAAAATAACCATGTTTAAGCGTAGTAAAGGGAAGTTTGGAGGTAAATTAGGTAAGACAACAGGATGGATTCATCGATCTACCTTAAAAAAGAAAGAAGTACAGTTTATTAACAGAGTTCAGTACACAAAAATTGATAATGAGGGTTTACATTATGTACAAAATAAAGAAAATAAATTGCTAAAAGTAGATAATATTGTAATTTGTGCGGGTCAAACCCCATTAAAAAAAATGTTAGAATCACTAGAAAATAAAGGATTAAAAGTACACGTTATAGGAGGTGCAGATGTAGCTTCTGAATTAGATGCAAAAAGAGCCATTAACCAAGGGTGTAGATTGGCAGCAAAACTATAAAACCAAATAAAATAGATGAAATTATTTACAATACAAGAAATTAATAAACTTGTAAATGGAAAAATTATAGGAGATTGTTTTAAAAAAATTGATGGAGCAGAAGAACTAAAAAAAGCAAAAGAAAATGACATAACCTTTATTGGAAATAACAAATATGCAAAATTTTGGGCAACATCTAAAGCCTGTGTAGCCATTGTTCATGAAAATATAAATATAAAACCGGGTAAAAATAGAGGTTTTATAAAAGTTAAAAACCCAGATTTAGCAATGGCACTATTATTAAAATATTTAGAGCCAGAATTACCATATTTTAGCTCAAATATTCATCCAACAGCAAGTATAGAAACATCAGCATTAATTGGAAAAGGATGTAAAATTGGTGCAGGAACTTATGTTGGTAAAGATGTTGTACTAGGTGAAAATGTTGTACTCTACCCAAATGTTACAATATTTGATAACACAAAAATTGGAAATAATACAGTAATTTGGTCAGGCACAGTTTTAAGAGAGCGTACAGAAATTGGAGAAAATTGTATTTTACACAACAATGTAAGTATTGGTGCAGATGGTTTTGGCTATACCAATGCAGAAGGAAGAGGACTAATAAAAATACCACATATAGGTAATGTTATCCTAGGAAATAACGTAGAAATTGGGGCAAATACCTGTATAGATAAAGGTAAATTTAGTGCCACAATTTTAGGTGATGGATGTAAGATAGATAACTTAGTACAAATTGGTCATAATTGTGTACTAGGAAAATTTTGTATCATATCAGGAACCTCTGGATTAGCAGGCTCTGTTACCCTAGGAGATGGTGTTGTTATTGGAGGAGGAGCTTCTATAAAAGACCATATTACTATTGGTGCAGGAGCAACTGTAGGAGGAGGCTCTGGCGTTATTGCAAATGTAAAAGCAGGTAAAACCGTATTAGGAACTCCAGCAGCAGATTATAGAGATACACTAAAACAATGGGTGGCTTTAAAAAAAATAGCAAAAGGATAAAATAGTTTTTTAAATATAATTACGATATTTGTATTCTAAACTAAACAAACAAGAAATAATGGGAATGAACAAAAATACAGTGCTCAGTTGGGCAACTTTTATTATGATAATTATGGGAGTATTATTAACAGGTTTGGCTATTTTTAGATATGATGATGTTGTTGGTTATGGATTAGGAGCAGTAGCCCTAGGTTTCTTCGCTATAGCTTGGGTATTTAATGCTTTAAAAGGAAGAGTATAACCCCTTTTATCTATTCATGAATATTTCCTAAAAAAGGAAAAAATAAAAATATTTATTAAGCATAACTTTTTAGAGGAGTTAAGAAGTTAAAATTATAATACAATAATATGTCAGACGATAAAAAAGTCATATTTTCTATGAACAAGGTTTCTAAAACCTATCAAGGAAGTAACAAACAAGTTTTAAAAAATATTTATTTAAGCTTTTTTTACGGAGCTAAAATTGGGATTCTTGGCTTAAACGGTTCAGGGAAATCAACGTTGTTAAAAATTATTGCTGGCGTAGAAAAAAATTATCAAGGAGATGTTGTTTTTTCATCAGGATATAAGGTTGGTTATCTAGAACAAGAACCCAAATTAGATGAAACCAAAACAGTTATAGAAATTGTTAAAGAAGGAGTAGCAGAAACCGTTGCTATTTTAGATGAATACAATAAAATAAATGATATGTTTGGTTTAGAAGAAATCTATTCTGATGCAGATAAAATGCAACAATTAATGGATAAACAAGCCAAATTACAAGACAAAATAGACGCTTCTAATGCCTGGGAATTAGATACCAAATTAGAAATTGCCATGGATGCCTTGCGTACCCCAGAACCAAATAAACTTATTTCTGTACTTTCTGGAGGAGAACGAAGAAGAGTAGCTTTGTGTAGACTATTACTACAAGAACCAGAAATATTATTGTTAGATGAACCAACAAACCACTTAGATGCAGAATCTGTACATTGGTTAGAACACCATTTAGCACAATACAAAGGAACGGTGATTGCCGTAACACATGATAGGTATTTCTTAGACAATGTAGCAGGTTGGATTTTAGAATTAGATAGAGGAGAAGGTATCCCTTGGAAAGGAAATTACTCTTCTTGGTTAGACCAAAAATCAAAACGATTAGCACAAGAAAGTAAAACAGCATCTAAACATCAAAAAACCTTAGAACGAGAGTTAGAATGGGTGCGTCAAGGAGCAAAAGGAAGACAAACCAAACAAAAAGCACGTTTAAAAAACTACGATAGATTATTAAATCAGGATCAAAAAAAGATAGAAGAAAAATTAGAAATTTACATACCCAATGGCTCTCGTTTAGGAACTAATGTAATTGAAGCCAAAGGAGTATCAAAAGCTTTTGATGATAAACTATTGTATGAAAATTTAGAATTTAATTTACCACAAGCAGGAATTGTAGGAATTATAGGGCCAAATGGAGCGGGTAAAACTACCATTTTTAAAATGATAATGGGAGAGGAGAAAGCAGATAAAGGAGAGTTTATTGTTGGAGAAACTGTAAAAATTGCTTACGTAGATCAAGCACATTCTAATATTGATTCTGATAAAACTTTGTGGGAAAACTTTTCTGACGGACAAGAACTCATTATGATGGGAGGGAAGCAAGTAAACTCTCGTGCCTATCTAAGTAGATTTAATTTTGCAGGTAGTGAACAAAACAAAAAAGTATCTGCATTGTCTGGAGGAGAGCGTAACCGTTTGCATTTAGCAATGACTTTAAAAGAAGAAGGAAATGTATTATTATTAGATGAACCCACAAACGATTTAGATGTAAATACCCTACGTGCCTTAGAAGAAGGATTAGAAAATTTTGCAGGTTGTGCAGTAGTAATTAGCCATGATCGTTGGTTTTTAGATAGAGTTTGTACACATATTTTAGCTTTTGAAGGAGATAGTCAAGTATATTTCTTTGAAGGTTCTTTCTCAGATTACGAAGAAAATAAAAAGAAACGTTTAGGAGGAGAAGTAATGCCGAAGCGTATTAAGTATAAAAAATTGATTAGATAGTAGTTTATATTTTTACTTTGATGCTTTAAAACACAAAAAGAAAATGATTTTACAAATAATAATAACTTAATTCTATCTATAAATTTTTATCTTTTGAGAGAGATGCTAATGAGAACTTTAATTCAGATTATTGAGGTCAGTAGATAATTTCATATCTTAGAGGTCAATAAAATATATGAT
>CAZZPG010000171.1:0-3773 GCA_964655975.1 uncultured Flavobacteriaceae bacterium | reverse complement strand
CTGATAAAATATATCAAACAAAAATTATATGCTCGTAACTACTGACCTCAATAAAATTATTTCTAATCTACCATCTTTGGTTGTTGCTGTTTCTCCTTTAAATACAAAGAAATATATCAATCCAATATTTAATAAAATCGACATGAATACCACTATTTTATAACTCCTTTTCATCTTGTTGTTTTATAATTTTATAACAAAAATAATCTTTTTATTTATAATCAATCTAAATAAAAAAGATTATTAAATAAAAAATGTATTTTTACCTCATGAAAGTTCTTATAATTACAGGAGGAAGCAGAGGTATTGGAAAAGCATTAGTACAAAGATATGCTTTAGAAAACTACAAAATCTATTCACTTTCTAGAAGTATTATTGATGTACAAAATAGTACACAAATTTCTGTTGATTTAACCAATTTAGCAGACACAACTAATTCTTTTAAAATGATTTTTGATGAATTTAAAAAAGAAACCATCACATCTATTACATTGATAAACAACGCAGGAAGATTAGGAGAAATAGCTTCAATAGAAAATTTAGACGCTACCGACATTGCCAAAACCATTCAAATAAACACCACAATTCCTTTAGTGCTTTCTAGTTTATTTATCAAACTAACTCAAAAAAGGATTTGCTCAAAACAAATTATTACTATTTCATCGGGTGCTGCTAAAAATCCGTATGAAGGTTGGACACCTTATTGTACATCAAAAGCAGCTATAGATATGATGACCAAAACCATAGCAGCTGAACAATCTCATCTAAAAAACGGAGTAAAATGTATAGCAATATATCCTGGTGTTGTGGATACAGAAATGCAAATTCATATCAGAAAAACTAATGTTTCAGACTTTAAAAATGTACAGCGCTTTAAAGATTTAAAAAAAAATAACGAATTATTTACTCCACAATATGTAGCAGACAAAATCTTTTCTATCATTACTAGTTTAGAAAACGGAGCTATTGTAGATATTAGAAATTATACATAGATAAAAAAATGACTATCTTGTGGCAATCAAATTTTTAACCAATGAAAACGGCACAACAATGGTTTGATGAATATGCTGTAAGTCATCAAAATACTACCAACCAAAAAATACATTTTATATGTGTACCTATTCTCTTTTTTAATGTTACTGGGTTGCTTATGAGTATTCCTACAAAGTTTTTAGAAAAAACATTAGAATTGTTTAATCCTTTTATAGAGAATTGGGCAACAATTATTTTAGGAGCTGTTTTATTACTTTTTTACCTACGTTTAGGGGTTTGGTTTTTTATAGAAATGTTTTTGTTTTCTACAATTTCTATTATAGGAAACTATTTTGTTGGACAACAAATAAATTTACTTTCCTTTTCTAGCATCATTTTTATACTGGCTTGGGGTGGCCAGTTTTACGGACACAAAGTTGAAGGTAAAAAGCCATCTTTTTTTAAGGATTTACAATTTTTATTAATAGACCCTTTATGGGTGCTTCAAAAAATAAGAAAACAGGAAAGTTAATTATAAATTTAACTGTATTCTTTCTAGGTGTTTGATAAGTAAATAATTGGGTACTCTATTCTAAAAAATTACATTACAAACAATCTGCGTGCATGCATCATATCATATACTTTCTCTGCTATGCTTGCTAATACAACATCATTTTCTGCATTGATAATGGCTTCATCAATAAAATTAACTATGGTTTGCATATCCTCTTCAACTAAACCACGAGTTGTAACTGCTGCTGTACCTACACGGATACCTGAGGTTACAAACGGACTTTTATCATCAAAAGGTACCATATTTTTGTTTACAGTAATGTCTGCTTTTCCTAAAGCAATTTCTGCATTTTTACCTGATATGTTTTTGTTACGTAAATCAATTAGCATCATATGGTTATCTGTTCCTCCAGAGATTATATCATATCCTTTAGATACAAATATTTTTGCCATAGCTGCTGCATTGGCCTTTGTTTGTAGTTGATATTCTAAAAAATCATCAGTCAATGCCTCTCCAAAAGCAATAGCCTTTGCAGCAATTACATGCTCTAAAGGGCCACCTTGATTTCCTGGAAATACTGCGGAATTAATTAATGTGGACATCATTTTTAACTTACCATTCTTTAATTTTTGTCCAAACGGGTTTTCAAAATCCTTTCCAATTAGTATCATTCCTCCTCTAGGGCCACGTAAGGTTTTATGTGTAGTTGTTGTTACAATATGACAATGAGGTAAAGGATCGTTTAAAATTCCTTTAGCAATTAAACCAGCAGGGTGAGATATATCTGCCATTAAAATTGCTCCAACACTATCTGCAATAATTCTAAATTGTTTAAAATCAATATCTCTAGAATAAGCAGATGCACCAGCAATAATTAATTTTGGTTGTTCTTTTTTTGCAGTTTCTTGTATTTTATCATAATTCAATTCCCCCGTTTCCTTCTCCACTCCATAAAATGATGTTTTATATAATTTTCCAGAAAAATTTACAGGAGAACCATGTGTTAAATGCCCTCCATGAGACAAATCAAATCCTAAAATTTTATCACCAGGTTGCAAACACGCTGCAAAAACAGCAGTATTTGCTTGCGAACCAGAATGAGGTTGCACATTTACATAAGAAGCACCAAACAATTCTTTGGCTCTATCAATAGCTATTTGCTCTACCACATCTACTACTTCACATCCACCATAATAACGTTTATTTGGGTATCCTTCTGCATATTTATTGGTAAGTACAGAGCCTTGAGCTTTCATAACTTGCTCGCTTACATAGTTTTCTGAAGCAATAAGCTCTAAGCCATTGGTTTGTCTTTCCTTTTCTTCTTCAATAAGGTCAAAAATTTGATAATCGTGTTGCATTGATATTTATATTTATAACATTAAGATTTTCAAAAGTACTAAATAATGATTTTGTTCTTAAAAATTTTCTACAATATTTATCATTTTTAAACTTCCGTCATTTTATGGTATATAATTTTTATTGATTTTGTTTTAATTTCAAAAAAAAAATGTAGGTTTGGTGAAAATTATATTTAAAAATAAATTTTATGAAAATAACTGCAAATAATCCTCAAAGAAAATCTTGGTTAAAAGTTGATTATAATTCAGATTTTCCTATCCAAAATATTCCGTTTGGTGTATTTATTACTAAAGATGATATTATAACTATTGGTACTAGGATTGGAAATTTTGCTATAGATTTAGGAACTTTACATCAATTAGGATATTTTAAAGAAATTCCACTAACCGATGATATTTTTTTACAAGATACTTTGAATGATTTTATTGCTGATGGACGCAAGACATGGCGTTTGGTACGTAATAGAATTGCAGAAATTTTTGATGTAACTAAGTCTGGTTTAAGAGATAACAAAACGCATCAATCTGAAGTAATTTTTAGAATGGAAGATGTAGAAATGCTACTACCAGTAAGCGTGGGTGATTATACTGATTTTTATGCAAGTAAAGAGCATGCAACCAATGTTGGCTCCTTGTTTAGAGATCCAGAAAACGCATTAATGCCTAATTGGGTACATGTTCCTATTGGATATCATGGTAGAAGTTCTTCTATCGTTCCTTCAGGCACTCCTATTCATCGACCTATTGGACAATCAAAACCTTTAGAAGGAGAAAAACAACCTCAATTTGGTGCTTCTAAATTATTAGATTTTGAGTTAGAAATGGCTTTTATAACCACTGCTGCCAACCATTTAGGCGAAAGAATTCCTATTAAAGAAACAGAAGAAAATATTTTTGGATTGGTTTTATTTAATGATTGGTCTGCA
>CAZZPG010000170.1:0-3802 GCA_964655975.1 uncultured Flavobacteriaceae bacterium | reverse complement strand
TATCTTTCATAAAATCACCCTTTTATTGAGATGTGCAAAAATACGAATTAATATGTAAAATTCATGTTAAAATACTAAGTTTGCTTTTAAAACACCTCATTCTTGTATGAAAATTTTTAAAACAAAGAAAGAATTATGTCAATTTTTAGATAAATTAAGAGCAGAAAACAAAACAATAGGTTTTGTGCCAACAATGGGGGCTTTACACCAAGGACATTTATCATTAATTAAAAAATCGATTAAAAAAACTAATATTACGGTAGTTAGTATTTTTGTAAACCCCACACAGTTTGATAATAAAGAAGATTTAGAAAAATACCCAAATACATTAAAAAATGATATTCGATTATTAGAAAGTGTAACGTGTAATATACTTTTTACACCTTCGGTGGATGAAATTTACAGTGGGAATACCGTAGCAGAACATTTTAATTTTGATGGATTAGAGTATCAAATGGAAGGAAAATTTAGAAAAGGTCATTTTAATGGTGTTGGAACTATTGTAAAAACCTTGTTCGAAATTGTACAGCCAGATTTCGCTTTTTTTGGAAAAAAAGATTTCCAGCAGTTGCAAATCATTAAAAAGATGGTGAAAAAAGAGCAACTCACCGTAAAAATTAAAGGATGCAAAATTTTTAGAGAAAAAGATGGATTAGCAATGAGTTCTAGAAATGCTAGATTAACAAAAGAATACAGAAAAGTTGCCCCATTTATTTATAAAACCCTTAAAAAAGCAAAGAAGAAATTTGGCACAATTAATGCCAAAGAACTCACAGAATGGGTAGAAAAAAAGTTTCAAAAGCATCCGCTTTTAAAACTAGAATATTTTACCATTGCAGACGAAAAAACCTTAGAAACCACATCAAAAATTCATCCGAAGAAAAAATATAGAGGATTTATTGCCGTTTTTGCAGGAAATATTCGTTTGATAGACAACATTCAATTTTAAATAACCAAAAAAACGTATTTTTGCCAAATGTTAGTACAAGTAGTAAAATCTAAAATCCACCGAGTTAAAGTAACAGGTGCCGATTTAAATTATATAGGAAGCATAACCATTGATGAAGATTTAATGGATGCTGCAGGGATTATTGAAGGAGAACGTGTTCAAATTGTAAATAACAATAACGGAGAACGTTTAGAAACTTATGCAATTCCTGGGCCAAGAGGAAGTGGAGAAATCACTTTAAATGGTGCAGCTTCTAGAAGAGTTGCTGTTGGCGATGTGCTTATTTTAATTGTCTATGCGTTTATGGAATTGGAAGAAGCAAAGAAATTTAAACCACAATTAGTGTTTCCAAACGAAGCAGACAATACTCTTTCTTAAATTTTGAGTACATCTATAAAAAAAGGACTAAAAGTTTCTTTACCCCTTGTTATTGGGATATTATTGGTGTGGTATTCTCTTTCAAAAATCTCTATAAAAACCTTACTTACTTATTTTAAAACAGCCCATTACGGTTGGATTGCCTTTGGATTGTTCTTTGGAGTTTTAAGCCATCTTTCTAGAGCATATCGATGGAAATTTATGTTAGAACCTTTAGGCTACAAACCTAAACTTGCCAATAGTACTATGGCAGTTTTAATTGCCTATTTAGTAAATTATGCTATACCAAGAGCAGGTGAAATTTCTCGTGCTGCAGTGATGACGAGCTATGAAGACATTCCATTTGATAAAGGTTTTGGAACTATTGTTGCAGAACGGATTGCCGATTTAATAATGCTACTACTTATTGTAGTGATTACACTTTTTGTACAGTTCGATTTTATTTTTGATTTAGTAACTAAAAATTTTAATCCCACAAAAATAATCATTCTTTTAGTAGGGTTAATTATTGGGGTTTTGGTGTTTTCTTTCTATGTAAAAAAAGCAACATCAGGTATTTTATTAAAAGTAAAAACCTTTGTAACAGGTTTAATTGAGGGAGCAACCAGTATTTTTAGGATGAAAAATAAATGGGCGTTTATCTTTCATACTGTATTTATTTGGGTGATGTATATTTGTATGTTTTGGGCAACAATTCCTGCAATTGACGGATTAAATGTTCCTTTAGGAGGAATTCTTATCGGGTTTATTGCTGGTGGATTTAGTATAGCCGCAACTAATGGAGGTATTGGTTTATACCCTGTGGCAGTGGCAGGAGCATTTGCCTTATTTGGCATTTCTGAAGAATTAGGAAGTGCCTTTGGATGGATTATGTGGACTGCACAAACTACTATGGTTATTATCTTTGGTGGATTATCCTTTATCTTATTGCCGATGTATAATAAAAAAAATAAACCCCATATATCTAAAGAGTTTTAAACCCTATTGAAGGATTGCATATTTTTCCGTTACTTTGTCATCATCAATTAAAAAAATGGCAAAGGTAAAAACAACTTTTTTTTGTCAAAACTGTGGTACTCAACATGCAAAATGGACAGGTAAATGTGGCGTTTGTAATGAGTGGAATACCATTGTAGAAGAAGTCATCCAAAAAGAAGAAAAACGAAGTTGGAAACAAGCTACCACAGTAAAAAGCAATACCATTCCCTTAAAAATTGAAGATATTCAACTAAATCCTGAAGAACGAATTTCTACCAATAATAATGAATTAGATACCGTTTTAGGTGGTGGTTTGGTAAAAGGGTCGGTAACTCTTTTAGGGGGTGAACCAGGTATCGGAAAATCGACTTTAATTTTACAAGTAGCCTTAAAGATCAACCAAAAAGTATTATATGTTTCTGGAGAGGAAAGCCAGTCTCAAATAAAAATGAGAGCAGAAAGAATCAACACAAAAAACAGCAATTGTTTTATTTTAACCGAAACCAATACCCAACGTATTTTTAAAAATATAGAAGATGTACAACCAGATGTTTTGGTGATAGATTCCATACAAACACTGCATACTAATTCTATAGAAGCATCACCAGGAAGTATTTCTCAAATCAGAGAAACATCGGCAGAACTCATAAAATTTGCCAAAGAAACGGCAACTCCTATTATTTTAATTGGTCATATCAATAAAGAAGGAAGTATTGCTGGCCCTAAAATTTTAGAACATATGGTAGATGTGGTGTTGCAATTTGAAGGTGATAGAAATCATACTTATCGAATTTTACGTTCACAAAAAAACCGATTTGGTTCTACCGCAGAACTCGGTATTTATGAAATGTTGTCTGATGGTTTACGAGAAGTATCCAATCCGTCAGAAATATTAATCTCTAAAAAAGATGCCGATTTAAGTGGCACTGCCATTGCATCTACCTTAGAGGGTGTACGCCCGTTGATGATTGAAATTCAGGCGTTAGTAAGCTCCGCAGTTTATGGAACGCCACAACGTTCTACCACAGGCTACAACCTAAAACGCTTACATATGATTTTGGCGGTGTTAGAAAAACGAGCAGGTTTTAAACTTGGTGCAAAAGATGTATTTTTAAACATCACTGGAGGTATTCACGTAGATGATCCTGCCATAGATTTGGCGGTGGTTGCTGCTATTTTATCATCTAACCAAGATATTGCTATTTCACCCAATGTTTGTTTTGCAGCTGAGGTTGGTTTGGCAGGAGAAATTAGACCTGTTTCTAAGATAGACCAACGTATTTTAGAGGCAGAAAAATTAGGATATACCTCTTTTGTAGCCTCAAAATATAATAAAATAGTATCTACCAAACATACTATAAAACTTATTTTAGTGGGTAAAATTGAAGAAGCTTTTGCTACGTTGTTTTCTTAATAGCTATACTGCAACCGTAAAAAAATCGAATTATTTATATTCTTAAAAGAATTTTGTTGTTGTGCATAAAAAAATTGCCCTGT
>CAZZPG010000169.1:0-3808 GCA_964655975.1 uncultured Flavobacteriaceae bacterium | reverse complement strand
TTTATTAAACAAAAAGAAAGACACCATTTCTAAAGATTCCTTAAAGGTAAAAGAAATTATTACTGGTATTATTACCCATAATGCTAAAGATTATTCTATACAAAACGCTAAAAATAAAACAATTACACTTTACAACGAAGCACATGTTGTTTATACAGATATTGATTTAAAAGCGGGTTTTATTACTATAAATTATAATAAAAATACATTATTTGCCAAAGGAATAAAAGATAGCTTAGGGTATCAACAACGCCCTATCTTTAAGCAAGGAAATCAAGAAACAGAGCAAGATTCTTTACTCTATAATTTTAAAACAAAAAGAGCTCTCATATACAATTTAAAAACTGTACAAGGAGAAATTATTTCTTACGGAGAAAAAACCAAACGTGTAAATGATTCTACTATATATATACGTAAAATGAGGTTTACCACCTCACAAAAAAAGAATCCAGATTATTATATTGCAACCAACAAAGCAAAATTAGTTCCTGGAAAAAAAATTATTGTGGGATTAAGTTATTTAGTTATTGCTGATGTACCTCTTCCGTTAGCACTTCCTTTTGCTTATTTCCCTATGACAGAACACAGTACTTCTGGATTGCTAATACCTTCTTATGGAGAGAATAATAATCAAGGTTTTTTTTTACAAAATGGAGGATATTATTTTGCTATTAATGATTATGTAGATTTAGCAGTAACTGGAGATGTTTATACCAATGGAAGTTGGGGTTTAAGACTAGCTTCTAATTATAGAAAAAGATATAAATTTTCTGGAAATGTTGGTCTTAGGTACGAAAACATTATCAGTAGCATTAAAGGATTTAATGACTATAGTAAAAGAACAAATTTTAATATTAGTTGGTATCATGCTCAAGACACTAAATCAAGCCCAAACTCTCGCTTTTCTGCCTCTGTAAACTTAGGAAGTAGTAAATACTATAGAGAATCTTTAAATGAACAAAATACTTCTCAATTTCAAACAAATACATTAAGCTCTTCAATTTCTTACTATAAAAAATTTGTAGATACTCCTTTTAATATGAATGTTTCTATGACACATTCTCAAAACACAAATACACAAATTATTAATATGACTTTACCCTCATTAACCATAAATATGGATAGAATTTATCCATTTACAGGTAAAGGAGGTGTAAAGAAAAATTTATTTCAAAAAATGGGATTTGCATATACAATGCAGGGAGCATATAGAATAAATACCACAGATAGTCTGTTTTTTAAACCAGAAATGTTTAGAACTGCTAAATCTGGAATTAAACACAAAACTGGCACAAGTACTAATATGAAAGTCTTTAAATATTTTACATTATCTTCAGGCATAAGCTATAAAGAAGTTTGGTATTTTGATTATATAGAAAAAACATACAACCCAAACCTTATTAATTCAGACAAAACCTTAGGAGGTGCTGAAACCAATACTATAAAAGGGTTTAAATCTTTTAGAGAATTTGGTGCAAATATGAGTTTATCTACTAACATTTATGGAACATTTAACTTTAAAAAAGGACGATTAAAATCTATAAGACACACATTTAGACCATCAATTTCTTACGGATACAGACCAGATTTTGCCACTAAATACAACAAACAAGTACAATATTCATCTAATCAAAATGATATAAAAATATACTCTCCTTTTGATAATGGAATTTATGGAAAACCAAGTGCAGGACTTAGCAATTCTATTGGTATTTCTTTAAATAACATTATTGAAGCCAAAATGGCTCCTAAAGACCCTGATAGTGATGAAGAATATAAAAAAATAACACTCCTAAATAACCTAAACCTATCTGCATCTTATAATTTTACTGCAGATAGCTTACGTTGGTCTCCAATAAGCTTGAATGCTGGTACTAGAATTTTTAAAGATAAATTATCTCTAAACTTTCATGCAACTTTTGATCCTTATCAAGTAAACAATAATGGTACTAGAATAAATAAATTTAACTCAAATATAGTAAGACTTACCAATGCAAGTTTAACTGCAAATTACTCTATTTCTAGTAAAGATTTTGAAAAAAAAGCACCCAATAAAAACTCTTCTAACAATGTTGAAACACCAGATATTATAGGCGCAAAAATCAATCCAACCAATCAATTTTCACAGACTTTATCCAGAAACAAAAACAGTTCAAACACAAAAGAAGCTAAATTGTACCATGCCAATGTACCATGGACATTAAATTTAGCCTATTCTGCAAATTACACAAATAATGGTGTAAGAAAAAGTGAAATTGGCATTCATACCTTAATGTTTAATGGTAATTTTGAATTATCGCCTAAATGGAAAGTGGGCTTTAACTCTGGTTACGATTTAAAAGAAGGAGCTTTCTCATTTACACAATTAAATTTTTCAAGAGATTTAGACAGTTGGAAATTTAATTTTAACTGGGTTCCTTTTGGAAGAAATAAATATTACTCTTTCTTTATAGGCGTAAAAGCCTCTGTATTTAGTGATTTAAAGTGGGATAAACGCAAAACACCAGATAGAAGATTAAACTAAAAACACTCATTATGAAAAAAATTATATATACAACCAAAGCCCCAGAACCAATAGGAGCCTATAATCAAGCTATTTTAAGTGGCAATACCTTATATACTTCAGGGCAAATTGCTATTAATCCATCAACAGGACAATTAGTAACAAAAACAATTGTAGCAGAAACAAAACAAGTAATGCAAAATTTAAAAGAAGTTTTAAAAGCTGCCGATATGACGTTTGAAAATGTAATAAAAACCTCTATTTTTATAGCTGATATGCGTCAATTTTCTGAAATAAACACTGTTTATGGTCAATATTTTAATGAAAAAACTGCCCCAGCTAGAGAAACCGTAGAAGTAGCCAACTTACCTAAGTTTGTACATGTAGAAATTAGTATGATTGCTGTTAAATAGCTTTCATTAAGAGTTCTGCAGTTGCAGGATTTGTTGCAAGTGGCACATTATGTACATCACACAAACGTAATAACATAGAAATATCTGGCTCGTGTGGATGCTTTTCATGTGGGTCTCTAAAAAACAGTACCATATCACACTTTCCTTCTGCAACTCTACTAGCTATTTGAGCATCACCACCATAAGGTCCTGATAAAAATTTTATCACCTTAAAACCTGCTTTTTCTGCCTTTGTTCCAGTAGTTCCTGTAGAAGTTAATATTATATTTTTTTGATGTAAAATGGCTTTATGTTCATTTAAAAACTGAACCATTTCTGCTTTTTTACCATCATGAGCAATAATTGCTATTTCCATTATATTATTTTTGTTCAAATATAATAATAAGCCTACTAAGTAATTTTATTAGAAGGCTTATTATTATATTTTTTATAATGATCCTGAGTATTCTAATAAGTCTACAATTTTTGTTGCATATCCATACTCATTATCATACCAAGAAATTACTTTAAAAAAGTTTTTATTTAACTCTAAACAAGCACCAGCATCAATAATAGAGGTTCTAGTTTCTGAAACAAAATCTTGAGAAACTACCTCTTCTTCTGTATACCCTAAAATTCCTTTTAACTCTCCTTTAGAGGCATCTTCTAATTTGGCTAAAATTTCTTTTAAAGAAGTTGCTTTTTCAGTTCTAAAAGTTAAATCTACTAAAGACACATCAGCAGTTGGTATTCTAACTGCCATGCCTGTTAATTTTCCTTCTAAAGAAGGTATTACCTTAGCAACGGCTTTTGCAGCACCTGATGTTGTTGGTATAATATTATTTAATACAGAACGTCCTCTTCTCCAAGATTAACTTGGGCTATCTACAGCATCTTGACCAGATGTTGATGC
>CAZZPG010000168.1:0-3836 GCA_964655975.1 uncultured Flavobacteriaceae bacterium | reverse complement strand
TCTTTTATGAGGGTGTTTTGATTCATCTTTTATAGCGTGTTTTTTAAAATCTTGCAATGGGTTTTTAACAGATGGTGTATATACTCTAACTTTATGTATTGGTATTTGTTTCTCTTCATTCATCCATACTGTTTTGTCCGTATCAATTTTATAGGAATCACCTCTTGCTATCAAAATTTTAGTTTCAATGGCTCGTTTAACTTTTTCTTGTACTACTTCATCAACAATTTTTTCTATATCAGATTTTTTTATGCCATCTAAAGGTTTTCTTACCACATATTTTACAATGCCGTTTCCATCTTTATTCTGTGCAAAGGTTTTATTGTTTTCCGAGTTTTGCTCTAATATTGCTCCGTAAAAAGTATCATTATGAAGTGAACCTCTAACGGTATCTCCTTGTAAATAAATTACGTCTCCATTTTTATTATACTGTATTTTACCTCGTTTTCGTAGTTTCTTTTTACTTTGGATAGGCACTTTATCTTTATGACTGTGTACAATTAAAACTTCATTTTGAATATTTTTAACATCTTCAGAAAAAGTTTCCCAGGGCTTGCTGTATTCCAGTTCTTTTTTTGCTTTGTTAAATTGCTCTTTCTCTTCTAATCCCCAAGCATGTGCCAATACATCATATTTATTTTTTGTCATACACGCAATGGTAATTGCATCTTCACAATGATGAATGTGGTTAGAACGGTCTTTTTTTTCTATACCATCTTCATCTATAATGGTTTTTTTAATTCCCCATGCTTTTTTAAATTGGTCTACCATTGCCCCTTTTACGGAATATACTCTTTTAAAATAGGATTTTAAATATTGTTGAGCATATTTGGTGATAATACCAATATCAGCAATTTGACTGTTTTTAAACCCAGCTTTTATTTCTTTTTTTTCAAAACGAGTATATTTTCCTTTCCAGTAATTATACTCCATTTTTAAATAATGCCGTTTTTGTATAATTCGGTCTTTTGCATCTTTGTCTGTTGCTGTTTTTGATGCTCTTACCAACCCTTTTATTTCATTTTCTAATTTTTCAAACCTGTCTTTCCAATGAGAAATTCTACCCATTATTTCAGAATGATTACTTAATAAAAAAGGAATTTGATTCTTTTTTTTATCTCTATTAAATTTTTTTTCACAAAGTGTTTTATTCATTTGCGAATCATCAATAGAAACACTTCTTGGTATAGTATGTTCTATATCATAATCTGGATTCTTACTCAAAAAACTAGTAAGACTTATTGTTTTTCCGGTATATAAACAAATATGTCTTTGTTCTTCCCAAAGTTTGTATTTTGAAACATCATCTTTTGAAACAATTTTTTTGTCTTCCCGTTGCTCTAAAACCATTTTAAATTTTTCTAAATCATCTAAAGTTGGTTCAAAGTCTTCTTTGTATAATTCTTGTATTTTTTTACGATATATTTTTCGCTCTTCTTCTCTATCATTTTGCCATTTTTGTATTGCTTTTCTTTTATTGGCATCATTTAGTTCTCTAGCAAGTTCTATATGTATTTTTGTGTTTTCGTCTATCTTTTCTTCTAAAATTAAAGTGTTTATTAATTTCCGAACCTTGTGCAACGACTTCATTGCCATTGGATTTTTAATAGAATTCGATAAAGGACTACCTAATACTGTAAATTCTATACCATCATTATTTTTGATTTTTTCTAATTTAAATTTTTCAATATCTGATGGATGATATAATTTGTTTTCATTACTCAGTAAATCATTATCTTTTAAAAAACCAATTACTTTTTCATCTATCCGTTTAATTTGTAGAAACTCTTTTCTCTTAAATTGTTTTACAAAAACAGTATAATTATTTTCAAATAAGTGGTTTGTATTTATTTCTAACCATTTTTTCTTTCCAAATTCATATTCAAAAGAGGCTTCTAATTCTTTTCTGTAAATAGTGTCTGCTTCTTTAGAATAGCCATTCTCAAAATTTGTTTTGATAAAGCCATTGATTACAAATAGTAATTTATTTTCTATTTGATGTGTGTCTATTATTTTTTTAATTTCGGATTGAATTAGCTTTCTATCATCCGAATTATTCCAATTTTGTTCTTTTACCACATTTTTCATATTCGCCATAAATACTGCATGCGAATAAATTAAACCTTCTTTTAAATATGGAAGAATGCTATTTATGGCTTTTAAGCTTAATGAAACGTAGTCTTTTTTTAAGGTTACTTTAGAAAACTTTATTGCTAATTCAGATGACAAACCTAGTTTTGTAAGTGCAAAATCATATAATTTTTCATTGGTTGTAAAAGTGGTCCAAACGTGCCAAATGTCTTTATAATTAATAGTTCGTCCTTTTTCTACATCTTTTTTATCTGTTGTTTTATAGGTATAATTTAAATTTTTCCAATCATCACCAAAAACTGTTTTAAAATGAGCAATTGTAGGGCAGTTACTTAAAGAAGTGTTTAACTTAAAATTTACTACATATTTTGAAGAAGATGCTTCTTTACTTTTATAATAAACTGCTTTTTCATGTTTTGGAATGAGTTTTTTTACGACTTCTGAAAAATCGAAACTTACTTTAGATTTTCTATAAAAAAGAGGTTTTACTTTATCCTTTTCATCTTCAGTTAAAACTCTTAATTTTTCATTTTCAGGAAATTTAATTTTAAAATTATTCAGGTATTGGTACATTCTAAATTCCTCAAACTCTGTTCGAGAAATTGGGCAACGATATTTTGTAGGCTCTAAAGTACATTTACCAACCAATCCTTTTTGAGATTTTAACGGTCTTTGATAAAAAATAGCCTTGTACAAGTCTAGTGTAAGTCCTTCATACCTTTTATTGGGTTCGTTTTCGCTATTAATTATTTCTCCTAATTTTTGAACTTTACATATTTGTTCAAACTCTTCTAAATAATGCTCTTCTCTTGCGGTATATTGGTTTCTTATACGTTGATTACTCTTACCGTAAATAGAATAAAAATATTGACCTAATGTTTTGAAGCCTCCTTCTTTTATCTTTTTATCTAAATCAGATATACCTTGTTTTACAGCTCCTAAATTTTCTTTTTTATTGAGTCTTTCTTCTATTTTATCTTTTAGAATTTTAAATGTTTCTTTTTCTTTTAAAATTTTCTTGAACACATTAAATAAAGTGTGTAGTTTTTTGCCTCCTGCATCTAAATCTTTGCTTTTTTTATCTGCAATTTCAATTGTTTCAAAATAAGTATTAATTGCAAGTGTAAGTTCAGTAATAGTCGTGCTTTCTTCTAAAATTTCAATAAAATTTGGCTTGTGAAGTTCTACTATGCCTTTATCACTCTGGTCTAAACGATTACTCAAAAAACCTCTACGTTGTGCTAAGTGATAAAAGGCTCTACCTAAATCTAATTTGTTTGTTTTCTCTTTACTTGCTTTATATCTAAAATAATAAGGATGCTTTTGTTTATCATCATCTGTTTGTAGCCAGTTTAAAAAATCTTCATTTGAAGGGTATTTTTTGAAACCTGATTTTTTCCAAGCAATAACTCCTTCTTTTGTTAAGGGGCACATTCTATTTTCAGATAAAACTAAAAGTGTTTCGTACTTACGTAATTTTCGTCTAAACTTTAATCTTCTGGCGCTTCTAAATGCAGTTCTTTCTGCTGCACGAGAAATTTCATTGCCTTTTTCTAACTTCACTCCTTCAGAAAAAATAACGACTCCTTTATCTTTTAATTTAAAAGTTTCTTTAGTCTCTTCTCTACCATTCTCTACAATAGCCCAACCAATAGAGTTTGTCCCTAAATCTAATCCAAGTATTTTTGACATAAACTGAGTTTAAGTTTTAAAAAATTGTGTTAGGTTTTTTTGGAGAGGTATAA
>CAZZPG010000167.1:0-3923 GCA_964655975.1 uncultured Flavobacteriaceae bacterium | reverse complement strand
GTATAAATCTAAATAACGTCTTAAAAACCTTGGATTGAATTCGTGTGTCATTCCCAACATATCATGTGTTACTAAAACTTGACCATCAACGCCATTTCCAGCACCAATTCCGATTACAGGAATCGAAATTGCCTCTGCTACTTTTTGAGCTAATTTTGCAGGTACTTTTTCTAAAACTAAAGCAAAACAACCTAAACTTTCTAATAATTTTGCGTCTTCTAACAATTTTTCAGCCTCTTCTTCTTCTTTTGCTCTAACAGTATACGTTCCAAATTTATAGATTGATTGAGGTGTCAATCCTAAATGTCCCATTACAGGAATTCCTGCAGTTAATATTCTGGAAATAGATTCAGAAATTTCACTTCCTCCTTCTAATTTTACTGCGTGTCCACCAGATTCTTTCATAATTCTAATAGCAGATTTTAAGGCATTTTTAGAATCACCTTGGTAAGTACCAAAAGGTAAATCTACTACTACCAAACATCGTTCAATTCCTCTTACTACAGAACTTGCATGGTAAATCATTTCATTTAACGTAATAGGCAATGTAGTTTCATGTCCTGCCATTACATTAGATGCAGAATCTCCTACTAAAATTACATCAATCCCTGCACTATCTACAATTTTTGCCATGGTATAATCATAGGCAGTTAGCATAGAAATTTTTTCTTTGTTAGATTTCATTTCTACCAAAGATTTGGTGGTAATTCTTTTATACTCTTTTTTTGCTACTGACATTGTTATTTATTTTAAGGAACGGTAAAAATAAGAAATTATCTAAAAGATTTGTTTTTTGTTTAAAAGAAAGTTCTTTGTTAATATTTATAAAGCAACTATAATAAGTTAAAAGATTGATTATTTTTTAAAAAAATAAGATGATAGCCTAATTTTTAAATTAGGTGTATCTTTGAAACAAATGAACTCAACAAAAAAACAGACACTAAACCCTAATAAATGGGTAGATACTTATGCAGATTATCTGTTTAATTATGCAGTTGTACGGGTAAATAATAGTGATACGGCAAAAGATTTAGTGCAAGAAACCTTTTTTGCAGGATTAAAATCTGCTAAAAATTTTAAAGGCAATGCTACTGAAAGAACATGGTTGGTATCAATTTTAAAAAGAAAGGTGATAGATTATTACCGTAAAATTAATTCTAAAAAAGGACAAGCAGAAGTACGAATGTCTTTTTATGATAATGGTAAAAAAGAAGGAAGTTGGATTGAAGAACGTGTGCCACAATCTTGGAATAATGCTTCTGAAAAAGCAATAGAAAATGAAGAATTAAAAGCCCAATTAGAAGATTGTATAGATGATTTACCAAAAAAATATGCAATGATTTTTAGAATGAAAACCATACAAGAGTTTAAAACCGAAGAAATTTGTAATGAATTAAGTATTACATCGTCTAATTTATGGGTAATTATACATAGAGCAAGAACTCAGTTAAGAACCTGTATGGAAGAGAATTGGTTTAACAAGTAAAAAAATGAGTAAAGCAATAAAAATAACCTGTAATGAAGCTACTACAATTTGTGATAAAAACCAGTATAAAGAAGCTACTTTTTTAGAAAAAATAAAGTTACTATGGCATTTGTTTTTGTGTAAATATTGTAAATCATATTCAATACAAAACAAAACACTCTCTAGGGTGTTTAAAAAACAAGCCTATAGTTGTAAAAACATACAACATTGTATGAGTAAAGAAGATAAAGAAACCTTAAAAATAAAATTAAAAGAAACCTATTAAAACCTTTATTATTAGATTGAAAGAGTTTATTAAAATAAGTTTTTCCTTTGTATTATTGTTATAAAATGATGAATTTTTTATCTGAAGAAATAGAAACTTACGTAGAAAAACATTCACAATCAGTACCTAAAATTTTACAAGAACTTAGTAAAGAAACATATCAAAAAGTATTAAACCCAAGAATGTTAAGTGGTGCTTTTCAAGGACGAATACTGTCTATGATTTCTAAATTAACCCAACCCAAAAACATTTTAGAAATAGGCACTTACACAGGGTATTCTGCACTTTGTTTGGCAGAAGGATTAACTACAAACGGAATGCTTTATACAATTGATAAAAATGAAGAATTAGAACCATTACAAACCAAGTATTTTTGTAAATCTAATTATAAAAACCAAATAAAACAATATGTTGGAGATGCTTTAGATATTATCCCTACTATTGATATAAAGTTTGATTTGGTTTTTATTGATGCAGACAAGTCTAACTACATCAATTACTTTTATTTAATTATTGATAAAATAAATAAAGGGGGTGTTATTTTGTCTGATAATGTACTGTGGAGTGGTAAGGTAGTGGAAAAATTGAATCCAAAAGACCTAGATACAAAAGTCCTTTTAGAATACAATCAACTATTAAATACAGATGATAGAATAGAAACGGTTTTATTACCTATAAGAGATGGTTTAGCAATAAGTAGAGTGAAGTAAAAAACAATATTGTTATTGGGTGTAATAAAGAGAAGGAGTTTAAAAGCTTCTTTTTATAGGACCCGTAAAATCATCAATATTATTTTTTAAATCAGTTATTTCCTTTTTTATATCTTTAGTAATATCTACATCAATACCTTGTTTTTCAGCACTTTCGTTAATTTCTCGTTTAATATCATTGGTAGCATCTTTTACTTGACGGATGCCTTTACCCAAGCCACGAGCAATTTCTGGTATTTTATCTGCACCAAAAAGCATCACTACAATAAGTAATATTATTATAATTTCTGGGCCACTAACAAATAAAAAAAATGTATTCATAATTTCTCGCAAAGATAGAAAAAGTGTATCAATTAATAAATAGAAACTAGCTTTTTCCTTTTAGTTTTATACTCCTGTACTTCCAAAACCACCAGTACCTCTTTTTGTTTCGCTTAAAACAGTTACTTCTCTCCATTCTACACGTTCATGTTTTGCAATGACTAATTGTGCGATGCGCTCACCATCATTTATTACAAAATTTTTATTTGAAAGATTTACTAATATTACACCAATTTCCCCTCTATAATCTGCATCTACAGTACCTGGTGTATTTAATACAGTAATTCCTTTTTTAGCCGCTAAACCACTTCTTGGGCGTACCTGTGCTTCAAACCCAATGGGTAAGGCAATAAACAAGCCTGTTTTTACAATGGTTCTTTCTAAGGGTTTTAAGGTAATAGATTGGTCTATATTGGCATGTAAATCCATTCCTGCTGCTCCTTCAGTTTCATAATGTGGTGTTGCGTGTTTAGATTTGTTGATGATTTGTACGTTCATAATCAGTTTAATCATTTATTTTGTTAAATATGTATTTGTTTTAAATTTAGATGATTTTATTTCTTTAATATCTGTATTAATTCTTTTTTTTCATTCCTGTATATCCACCCAAAGAAAAGCAATATAATTGCTATGGAAAACCAATAATTTTCTCTAAAATAAAGAAATGACATTCCAGAAAAAAGAGAGGCAAAAAGGACATAAAAACCTACTTTTTTTAATTGATAGGGTATAGGATAATATTTTTTTCCTACAAAATACGAGGTCAACATCATACTACCGTAGGTTATTAAGGTTGCCCATGCAGAGGCTATGAATCCTATTTTAGGAATTAATAAAATATTAAATAGAATGGTAATAATGGCTCCAATAATAGAGAAATACATACCAAACCTGGTTTTATCAGTTAGTTTATACCAAATAGAGAGGTTGTTGTAAATTCCTAAAAATAAATTGGCTAATAAAATGATGGGTACAATTTGTAACGCTTCGAAATACTCTGGTTTTCCTAATAAAATTTTTGCAAAAACATCAATAAAAAGCACAACAATCAACATAAATAATGCTCCAAAAATGGTAAACCATGTTAATATTTTTGCATAGGTTTCTTTGGCATTTTTTTTATCTGCTTGATTAAAGAAAA
>CAZZPG010000166.1:0-3960 GCA_964655975.1 uncultured Flavobacteriaceae bacterium | reverse complement strand
AAAGGTAGCTATTCCTTTTAAAATTTTTTGTTCGTCTTTGGTAGTAGCATCGTCTGAGGTAAGTTCTAATGCTTGTGATAGTTTTTCTACAGAAAAATTATTAGTTTTATTTCCTAATTTATTTTCTACTACATTGGTTAAACTAATAAGTGGGCTACTTAAAGGGGTTAATAAAAAACTGAGTGCTTTTATAGGTTTTGCCATAAATTGAGAGAATTTTATAGAATTTCTGGTGGCATATACTTTGGGCAACACCTCACCAAACAGTAAAATTAAAAAGGTAACCAGTACTACTTCTACTAAAAAACGAACTGGAATATTGAGTATGGTGTAATCAAAATCACTAAAAAAATATTCTCCAAGAGAAGCAAACAACAAGACAATTAAAATATTAATAAAGTTATTGATTATTAATATAGTAGCTAGTAATTTTCTAGGTTTTTCTAACAATTTTACTACGGTACTTTTCTTTTTTGTTTGTTCAGAAAGTATATCAATATCTGTTTGCGATAACGAAAAAAAAGCCACTTCTGTTCCAGAAATCATTGCAGAAGATATTAATAATAATATAAGTATTATTATATTTAATGCAACTATAAAATTAGTTGCTAATAAAGGTAAAAAAATTATGATGAGTTCTGAGGCCAAGTCTTAAAATTTAGGTAAATTAAAAGGGTAAATCATCTTTTTCGTCTTTTATAATTTGGTTTGTTGGTGTTTGAGAATGCTGTTTTGGTGATGTTTTTTGAGTAACATTTGTGGTTTTTTTGGCAGATAAAAATGTCATTTCTATAACATGAATTTCTGTAGAGTAGCGTTTAATACCGTCTTGTTCCCACTGGCGTGTTTTTATACGTCCTTCGCAATATACTTTATCTCCTTTGGTTAAATGTTTTTCACAAATTTCTGCCAATTTATTTCGCACCACAATATTATGCCATTCTGTAGTAGTAATTTTCTCTCCAGATTGTTTATTTGTATAGGTTTCATTGGTTGCTAACGGAAAACGTCCTATAGCATTCCCTCCTTCAAAATAGTGCATTTTTACCTCATCTCCTAAATGCCCAATAAGTATTACTTTATTTATTGTACCTCCCATAGCTGTTATTTTTAACTATTCAAAGATATTAAAAATTTTAATTTGAAGACTCAAACTTGTTTAAAAAATTAGCAATTAGTATAGAAACGGGGTATTTTTTAATACTTTTCCAGTTAATTATTGCTTGTTTTTTGTTTTTTATTTTTACAATCCAAAAAGATGTGTATAGATGCTGATGTGATAGTTTGTGTACAATTTCTTCCCTATTATACAATAAAATAGTAGTTTCTTTTAGAAATAATTTTTTAAACTCTTCGGATAAAATTAACTCTCTTTCATCTATTTTTTTTGAGGTTTCTATCAGAGGAAATTGATATAATCCTTGCCAAATTCCTTTACCTTTTCGTTCAGTTAAAATAGTTTTATCATCATCTGTAACTACTACCAAATAGTTAAAAAACCGTTTTCTTATTTTTAATTTCTTCTCTTTTATAGGTAGTTTTTTGGTTATTTTTTTTTCTAACGCTATACAAGAATTGGATAATGGACATGTTTCACACAGCGGATTTTGAGGTTTGCAATGCAGTGCACCAAAATCCATAATTGCTTGATTATAAATACCTGGTTGAGAAGCGTCAATTAATGTTTGGGCTAAATTTTTAAATTCTTTTATTCCTTTTGATGAGTTTATCGGTGTTTTTATACCAAAATAACGAGCTAAAACTCTATACACATTTCCATCTACAACAGCAGTAGTTTCATTATAGCAAATAGAAGCAATAGCAGAAGCAGTATAATCTCCCACACCTTTTAATTGGACTAATTCTTTGTATGTTGATGGAAATTTACCGTCTAATTCACGAGCTATATACTTTGCCGAAAAATGCAAATTTCTAGCCCTAGAATAATATCCAAGACCTTGCCATAGCTTTAAAACGGCACTTTTATCGGCGTTAGCCAAATCAAAAATAGTAGGAAAATCCTTTATAAATCTTACATAATATTTTAATCCTTGAGCTACTCTTGTCTGTTGCAATATTATTTCTGATAGCCAAACAAAATAAGGGTTTTTGGTATTACGCCAAGGTAAATCTCTTTGGTTTTGTAAATACCAGTAAATTACTATTTTAGAAAAAATCATTTATAAAATTAATTTTCACAAAATTACATTATTAATCTTTGATAAATTTAATCCTTTCCTTTTCGGAAGCAATTAATTATCATATATTTGCACCCGCATTATTAGAAAACAATTAAAATTTAATAAAATGACAAAAGCAGATATTGTATCAAAGATTTCAAGTAAATCCGGTATTGAAAAGGCAGATGTATTAGCAACTATTGAATCATTTATGGAAGAAGTGAAAAGAGCATTAGAAAGTGGAGATAATGTTTATCTAAGAGGTTTTGGAAGCTTTATTATTAAGAAAAGGGCGGCAAAGACAGGAAGAAATATTTCTAAAAATACAACCATTAAAATTCCAGCACGCAATATTCCAGCTTTTAAACCTGCTAAAGTATTTACAGAAAGTGTAAAAAGCAAAGTGTTATTAAAATAATCAATACAAATCAAAAACCAGCTAGGTTTTTAAAAAACATGAAACAATTATGCCAAGTGGTAAAAAAAGAAAGAGAGCTAAAATCTCTACACACAAACGTAAGAAAAGAGCCAGAGCAAATAGACATAAGAAAAAGTAAGCAATTGCTTACTTTTTCTGTTTAGGCTTTACACTTAAAAAGTTCATTGACATTGAGGTTTGCAAAAAAACCTCACACGGTATTTATAATACCTGATTCATTTTAACCCAATTACACAAATTATTGTGTAGTATAAAACTATTTCAGTATGAAAACAGAATTAATAATTCGAACTAATTCATCTGATATTGATTTTGCCTTATTAAAAGAAGGTAAACTTATTGAATTAAATAAAGAAACAAATGATAATAATTTTTCTGTTGGAGATATATTTCTTGCCAAAATAGGAAAAGTATTAACGGGCTTAAATGCAGCTTTTGTAAATGTAGGATACCCAAAAGACGGGTTTTTACATTATCATGATTTAGGTGCACAAGTAAACTCTTTAAATTTATTCATTAAGAAAGTAAGCACAGGTAAGTATAAAGATTACACGTTAAAAAACTTCAAATTTGAAAGTGATATTAACAAAGACGGTAGCATTAACAACGTACTAAAATCAGGTCAAAACTTATTAGTACAAATTGTAAAAGAACCTATCTCTACCAAAGGGCCTAGATTAAGCTCAGAGCTTTCTATAGCTGGTAGATTTTTAGTATTAGTTCCTTTTTCTAATAGAGTATCTGTTTCTCAAAAAATAGAAGACAAAAAAGAAAAAGAACGTTTAAAAAGATTAGCAAAAAGCATTAAACCTAAAGGGTTTGGTGTAATTCTAAGAACTGTTGCAGAAGGAAAAAAAGTAGCAGAGTTAGACAAAGACTTACAAAACTCATTAGACCGATGGAAAACTATGTGTAAGCGAATAGCAAACACAAACACACCTACAAAAATATTGAGTGAGTTAAACAGAGCATCTTCTATTTTAAGAGATGTTATGAATGAGTCTTTTACAAACATTGTTACCAACGATGAAATTCTTCAATTAGAAATAAAAGAGTATTTACAAGAAATTTATCCAGAAAAGGAAAAAATTGTAAAACTTCATAAAGGAGATACTCCTATTTTTGAAAAATATGGAATAGAGCGCCAAATAAAAACATCTTTTGGAAAAACTGTTTCTATGAGTAGAGGTGCTTATTTAGTAATAGAGCATACAGAAGCATTACACGTTATAGACGTTAATAGTGGAAATAGATCAAACAAAGCAGGATCTCAAGAAGATACAGCTTTAGAAGTTAATTTAATTGCTGCCTCTGAAGTTGCAAGACAATTGCAATTAAGAG
>CAZZPG010000165.1:998-4041 GCA_964655975.1 uncultured Flavobacteriaceae bacterium | reverse complement strand
TGATTAAAGATTAGAAAAAACGATATTAGCTTCTCTAGTACCAGAACCAAACCTAAGTTGTGGTTTGATTAAAGATTAGAAAAAACGATATTATATTCTGGGCGCATCACTTTAATGTCCTCGTTGTGGTTTGATTAAAGATTAGAAAAAACGATATTAGAACAGGAAAGTTTAAATGTACAACTTGCGTTGTGGTTTGATTAAAGATTAGAAAAAACGATATTAGAAATAAAAGAACGAAGAACAGGTGCTTTGTTGTGGTTTGATTAAAGATTAGAAAAAACGATATTGCAAAGAGATAAAACCGATAACAGGAATGCGTTGTGGTTTGATTAAAGATTAGAAAAAACGATATTTTACTTTAAACACTAACCAACGTCTATTACGTTGTGGTTTGATTAAAGATTAGAAAAAACGATATTTTTTAATGAGTGTTAATTATTTAGGTACGCGTTGTGGTTTGATTAAAGATTAGAAAAAACGATATTTTAGGAAAAAGGATGGTTAAGCTTAATATTGTTGTGGTTTGATTAAAGATTAGAAAAAACGATATTCGCTTCTAACACAGTGTATCATATTGATAGTTGTGGTTTGATTAAAGATTAGAAAAAACGATATTTGGTACTAAATTGTTATGCATTGCAATTAGGTTGTGGTTTGATTAAAGATTAGAAAAAACGATATTAGTTGTTCTTGTAACTTCTAATACTCAGTTAATTAAAAGTATAATATCGTAAATAAAATGCCTCTTATAACGACTTAATTGCTTTATTTGAGGCGTTTTTTAGTTCCTAGACAATTTAGAAGATGAATAAAATTAGCTTGTTATTCTTTAACTAAAATAATTCTAATTGCATAGGAGGTGGTTCTTTTGGTGTTTCAACTCTTCCCCAAAAATTCATAATATTTCCATATTGTTTATCAGTAATTCGTAAAATACTTACTTTTCCAAGAGGAGGTAACAGAAATTTAATTCTTTTTTCGTGAGCATCAGCACTTTCGCTACTTGCACAATGACGCATATAAACAGAGAATTGCATCATTGTAAATCCGTTTTTTAGTAGATTTTTACGAAACTGTTGTGCATTTTTTCTATCTTTTTTAGTTTCGGTTGGTAAATCAAAAAACACAAATAACCACATAATTCTGTATGCATTTAGCTCCATAATTTAGGATAGATAATTTTTCTGGTTTTTCCAGAAAAACATTGTTGTAAAGAACTTGTGGTAGTAGATAAAGCTACCATTAAAGGACTTTTTTTATCTTCAAAATAAACAGTTTCAGTCAGCGTTTTTAAAAGCTCTGCTTTAATAGGGGTAATTAAATCTTGTTCATCAAAATTTTGTATTACCTTTAATACTTTAGCATCAATTAAAGGTCGGTAAGGTTCCATAATATCATCTGCCAAACAAAATGCATTATATTTATTATGATGATGGATACCTAGGGTGTTTAGTAAACCACTACCAGATAATGCTCTAGCAACTGCTGCCCTTAAAATAATATATCCATAGTTTAAAAATAAGTTTGGGTATGCTCCGTAGCGTTCTCGTTTAAAATCAAAATTAAAGAGATGTTTCCAATAGTATGCAGCGGCTACAGCTTCTCTATTATCTGTATCGCCACTTAAAACTTTAGAGGCGTAATATTCTAAAGGGTTTTTATTTTTACCTAAAGAATTTAAAAATATTGCTTGATTATTGATTTTTGCTTTAACTATTTGTTGCCAAAGTTGTTTTTTTAGAGGTTCTGATGCGTTTATTTGATTTTTAAAATGCTCTTGTTGTATATGATGGCTTTCTAAATTTAATAGCATACTTTGTGGCATATGTTTATTATCGCAGAAAATAACACTTACATTGTTTGAAGAAAGTTTAGAAATTGTAGGAATGGATATATATGTTTCTTGATTTTCAATAACAATAAATCCAATATCTTCAATAGGTACAGTAGTTTCTCTCTCTGTCGATTTAATAACTAATTGCTCATGTTTAGTAGTAAGAGAATATTTTTTACCAAAGAAAAGAGTTCTTTTTATCATAACTTTTTTATTTTTAAAGATATAAAAATACTCAAAAAAAACAATTTTAAAATATATTTTAGGCATACATTTAAGTACACTAATGTAGCACACGGTATTTAAGCGTTAGAAAATCAGTAGCTTAAAACAGGAGGGGCGAATCCTTCAAGGCTCATATAAACCTTACTAGAAATAGTAAGGTTTTTTGTTTTTTATAGATTTTTGATGTATTAAAAGAAGCTGAAAATTAGTTAAATACTTCACGTAAGGAAGGTATTTAAATATCAAAATCTTATATTTGTAATAGATTAATTATTTTTAATTTTAAAAAAAAACAGTGTTTTTTTAACTAATAAAACCCCTTCTATTTTGAAGGTTATAATAAAATATGAGAAAAAAAATAATAGCAGGTAACTGGAAAATGAATAATAACCAGAAGGAAACCAATCAATTAATAAAAAAGCTTAAAAAAGCTATTAAAAAAAGTTCTTTAAAAAATACTAGAGTTATCATTGCTCCTAGTTTTGTAAACTTAGCAAAAGCTGTAAAAAAAGCAAAAAAAACTAAAATAGAAGTAGTAGCTCAAAATATGCATCAAGCAAAAAATGGTGCTTTTACGGGTGAAATTTCTGCATCTATGTTAAAAAGTATTAAGATTAAAACCGTTATTTTAGGGCACTCAGAAAGACGCTCTATTTTTGGTGAAACAGATGATATTTTAGCTCAAAAAGTAAATGCAGCTTTAAAGAATAAATTAGAAATCATTTTTTGTTTTGGCGAAATGTTAGAAGACAGAAAATCTAACAAGTACTTCAAAGTAGTAGAAAATCAACTAAAAAACACGTTACTTAACTTACATGCAAAAGATTGGAAACATATTGTTTTGGCATACGAACCTGTTTGGGCTATTGGTACTGGTGAAACTGCAAGCCCTGAGCAAGCACAAGAAATGCATTCTTTTATTAGAAATTTATTAAAAGAAACTTATACTAAAAAAGTATCAGAAAATACATCCATATTATA
>CAZZPG010000165.1:0-988 GCA_964655975.1 uncultured Flavobacteriaceae bacterium | reverse complement strand
TGGAAGTGTAAAACCAACAAATGCCAAAGAAATATTCTCTAAACCTGATGTAGATGGTGGTTTAATTGGTGGAGCTGCTTTAAAAGTAGAAGATTTTACTGCCATTATTAAATCAATTTAGTTTATTTTTATGGATAGTGCATACATAGAGTATACCTTTATCATACAACCCAAAGAACCCGCAACAGAAATTCTTATTGCAGAATTAGGAAATGTAGGTTTTGAAAGTTTTATAGAAAATAAAAATGGTGTAACTGCTTATATTCAAAAAAAAGAATGGTTTTTAGATATTTTAGATACTATTTTTGTACTAAACTCTAATGAATTTTATATAAAATATCATCAAAAAGAAGTAAAACAAACTAATTGGAATGTAGAGTGGGAAAAGAATTTTAATCCTATCCATGTAAATAATTATGTAAGTATTAGAGCTCCTTTTCATAAAAAATCAAATTTAAAATACAATATTGTTATTGAGCCTAAAATGAGTTTTGGGACAGGGCATCATGAAACTACACATATGATGGTTCAACATTTAATTAACCTAGATTTAACAAACAAAAAAGTCTTAGATATGGGTTGTGGAACAGGAATTTTAGCCATTTTTGCAGAAATGAAAGGAGCAACAACTATTGATGCTATAGATATTGATAGGTGGTGTTATGAAAATTCTTTAGAAAATATAGAAAGAAATTTATGTAAAAACATTAATGTATCTCAAGGAGATTCATCACTTTTAATAAACAAAGAATATGATGTTATTATAGCCAACATCAATAGAAATATCTTGTTAATTGATATAAAAATCTACACTCGTTGCTTAAAACCTAAAGGAGTCTTATTATTAAGTGGGTTTTACCAAGAGGATATTTCAATTATAAATACAGAAGTTATAAAATATGGAGGGCAATTAGAAACTACTATTGAGAGAAATAACTGGGTAGCACTAAAATATACAAAAATATAAAAGAATCAATTTTTTATAAGG
>CAZZPG010000164.1:2472-4090 GCA_964655975.1 uncultured Flavobacteriaceae bacterium | reverse complement strand
AAAAATATGGAGAGACGATAATTATTTTACATCACGAAGTATGGATGTGTACATCGCAAAATTGCGTAAATACTTAAAAAGCGATGAGAATGTAGAGATTATTAACATTCATGGAGAAGGGTTTCGGTTGGTAGATAATACCTAAAAAAAAATACTTCCCAAAAAGATAAAGCTCAATTTGATTTTCAAGTTGAGCTTTCGTACTTTTATACAATGGCAGGATTTATAAAAATATATAACGAAAACCCTAATCCGAAGGAAATAGAAAAGGTTGTAAAAATTTTACAAAAAGGCGGAATTATTATTTACCCAACAGATACGGTATATGGTTTAGGTTGCGATATTACCAATACAAAGGCTTTAGAAAGAATTGCAAAAATAAAAGGGGTAAAATTAGAAAAAGCTAATTTCTCTTTTGTTTGTAACGATTTGAGCCATTTATCAGACTATGTAAAGCAAATTGATACGCCAACCTATAAAATTCTAAAAAGAGCTTTACCGGGTCCGTACACCTTTGTGTTACCTGGAAGTAATTCGCTACCAAAAGTGTTTAAAAAGAGAAAAACGGTAGGTATCCGTGTACCCGATAACAATATTGCAAGAACTATTGTGAAAGCTCTTGGAAACCCGATTGTTTCTACTTCAATTTACGATGAGGATGATTTGATAGAATACACCACAGATCCAGAATTGATTTTCGAAAAATGGAAAGATAAAGTAGACTTGGTAATTAATGGGGGTTATGGAGATAATAATGCTTCAACAGTTATTGATTTAACGGATGATGTTCCAACTATTATTAGAGAAGGAAAAGGTAGTTTAGATATTTTGTAATCTCAAAAAAAAAATTAGGTCATTGCGAACAAAGTGAAGCAATCTTTATCTATTAGCAGCAGTTGTTTAAAAAGAGAGTACTTCACGCGTACCTTGTTTGTAATGACGTATTGGGTTGTCATTGTAAGCTGATTTTACAATCATTTCAAATCTTTAAACATTTTTCTACCCAAGCCATAATATTGCCAAACTATTGATGTTTGCTGATAATAATTATTTTTTTTGGATAAATTTTTACGTTTTTTTAAGAATTTTGGTAACATACCATAAAAACTAAAATGAGCTTTTATGATGGCTAAAGTATGTAAAGCTTTTAATTGAAAAAGAAATTGTACACCAGCAATACCATCTAAAACTAAACGAGAAAAAATAAGAAAAAACACTGATTTAGCAGGAGCATTTTTTATCAAATTAAGCAAACTATTTCTAAAATTTAAAAAAGTTTTCTTCGGATTGGTTTCTTGTAGTGTAGCACCACCAACGTGATATACAGTAGAGTTCCCTATATATTTAATGTCAAAATCATTGTTTTTAGCACGCCAACACAGGTCAATTTCTTCTTGATGTGCAAAATAATCTTCGTCAAAACCTTGTAATTGATGAAACACTTTTGAGCGAATAAAAAAACAAGCTCCTGATGCCCAAAAAATATCAGCAACATCGTTAAATTGATTTTTGTCTTCTTCAATAGTATTAAAAATACGTCCTCTGCAGTACGGATACGCAAATTTGTCTAAAAACCCACCTGCAGCACCAGCATATTCAAACTTGTTTTTGTCTTTAA
>CAZZPG010000164.1:0-2462 GCA_964655975.1 uncultured Flavobacteriaceae bacterium | reverse complement strand
TGAATAATTGCTGTGTTTTCTTCTTTTTTAAAAAGTGATAGAATAGGAGGTAACCAATTTTTTGTAACTTCAATATCAGAATTTATCAAACAATATACATCAGCTTTTATATGTTGTAAAGCATCGTTATATCCTTTTGCATACCCACCATTTGTAGGGTTTTGTATAATTTTTATAGTTGGATAATTCTGTTTGATAAATGCAATAGAATTATCAGTAGAGGCATTATCAGCAATATAAATGTCGGCGTCTTTAGAGCTAAAATCCACGATGGATGGTAAAAATTGTTCTAATAATTTTTCTCCGTTCCAATTTAAAACAACAATGGCTACTTTCATATTTTTAGTTGTAATTAGGAATATCCTTTAAAAAAATATAGGTTTCATTTTCGAAATCCATTTTACAAAAATAATGTTCTAAACCGTTGGTAACAATTAAATAATTGGCTTTTAATTTTAAATTATAACGTGCAATTTGATCAAAGGCAGCCTGTGTAATCTTAATTTTGGGTGATTTACATTCTACCAAAACATCAGGAACTCCATCTGAATTAAAAACAACAATATCTGTTCTTTTTTTTAAATTATTAATTTTTAGTTCTTTTTCAATCGCAATCAATGTAGTTGGATAATTCTTTTCATCCACCAAAAAACGCACAAAATGTTGTCGTACCCATTCTTCTGGTGTTAAGACCAAATATTTTTTTCTCAAATTATCAAAAATAAGCGTATGTTTTTCGTTACTTTTGAGCTTGAAATCGTAAAAAGGTAGGTTGAGTTTTTGCATTGCTCAAAAATAAGAAATTATCGTATAAAATGAACGAAATTACATCAATAGTATCTGATATTAAAAACGGAAACATCAAACCTATTTATTTTTTAATGGGAGAGGAAGCCTATTATATCGATAAAATCTCTGATTATATCGAAAAAAATATTTTAGACGAATCAGAAAAAGGTTTCAATCAGGTAGTTATGTATGGTAGAGATGTGTCTATTGATGAGGTTATGGCATCCGCAAAACGTTTCCCGATGATGGCAGAGCGGCAGGTGCTTATTGTAAAAGAAGCACAAGATTTAAGTAGAACAATTGATAAGTTAGAGGCGTATGCTTTAAACCCACAGCCTACAACGGTTTTGGTATTCAATTATAAATATAAAAAATTAGACAAGCGAAAAAAAGTATACAAAGCCATTGCCAAAAACGGATTGATTTACGATAGTAAAAAGTTATATGAAAATCAGGTTTCTGATTGGATTCGTAGAGTTTTAGGAGGTAAGAAATACCAGATAGAACCCAAAGCATCACAAATGCTAGTAGCGTTTTTAGGAACAGATTTGAGTAAAATAAACAACGAATTAGAAAAATTGGTTACTGTTTTACCAGCAGAAACAATTATTACACCACATCATATTGAAGAAAATATCGGGATATCGAAAGATTTTAATAATTTCGAATTACGAAAAGCAGTGGGAGAGAAGCAGGTAGTAAAAGCCAATAGAATTATCAATTATTTTGCAGAAAATCAACGAAAAAATCCGTTGGTTATGACTATTTCTTTACTGAATAGTTTTTTTACGCAACTTTTAATGTATCATGGTTTGAGTGATAAATCAAAAATGTCTGTTGCTAAAACTTTAAAAGTGAACCCTTATTTTGTGGGAGATTATGTTACAGCAGCACGGAATTACCCTATGCGAAAGGTAGCTCAAATTATTGCGCTGTTACGAGAAGCCGATTTAAAAAGCAAAGGTGTTGGTGCAAGTGGAGGGAAGGATGCAGATATTTTAAAAGAATTAGTATTCAAAATTTTACATTAATCAGTAGTTGTTAGCCTATATTTTTTTTAAGAATGTAGCGAAATACTTATTTTTTTTCTAACCAAGAAATTTTCTCTTTTAACAAAATAATAATTTCTTCTTTTTCTTGTAACCTAGCTTCAAATTGAGCCATTAAATTTTCTGGTAAATTGTTTACTACAACACCCGTGCTATTGTCTGTAAAGTTGTTATTTTGGTTAAAAACAATGCCTTGTTCTTGTAATAATTCTAACAAATTAAAATCTAAAAATGTACTTAAGGTAGATAATTGTTCTATGGTAGGTTTACTTTTATCGCTTTCCATATTAGAATATGTTTTTTGAGAGACCTGTAAAATAGCTGCAATCTCTTGTTGAGAATACCGTTTTTCTTCTCTTATGCGTTTTAATTTAGCTCCTACTAACATCATTAATTTAAACTTTTTGCTAAAATAAGTAATTTTTTACTAAAAATTAGAAAATGATTTTTTACTTTTTTCAAAACTCTTTTCAAACTTAGCAGAGTAAAAAAATTGAAATTTATTTTACACTTTATTTAATAGGCGGAAATCGAAAGGCCTGCAATGAGTAGATATAACTCTTAAAAATATTTATTGAGGTCAGTAGATAATTTCATATCTTAGAGGTCAATAAAATATATGAT
>CAZZPG010000163.1:0-4096 GCA_964655975.1 uncultured Flavobacteriaceae bacterium | reverse complement strand
GCAGCATTGGGTTTGCGTTATTTAAATGGATATTTAGGTAACTCTATTTTACACCAAACCATTAAAGAATTTTATTATAAAAATAAGCTAAAAATTTGTGATAGTAAAGAGTTTCAAAAAATACTAAGTTCAAAAACAAAAAAAGACTTACAATGGTTTTTTGAAGATTATTTACAAACCAATAAAAAAATAGATTATACCATAAAAAAAGCTGTTGTAAAAAAGGATTCTGTAGAAGTTACCATTAAAAATAAAAGAAATATTACAGCTCCAGTAGCTCTTTACGGAGTTAAAAATAAAAAAATAATTTTTAAAAAATGGATTCCTCATATAGATTCTATAAAAAAAGTAACCATTGCTAAAGGAAATTTTGACAAACTATCTTTAAATTATGAACAGCTATACCCAGAGTATAACTCACTTGATAATTGGAAGAAATTAAAGCCTAGCCTGATTAATAAACCAATACAATTTAAGTTTTTAAAAGATATTGAAGACCCCTATTACAACCAAATCTACTATCAACCAGAATTAAATTATAACTATTATGATTGCTTTATTATTGCAGCAAAACTTCATAATAGCCCTGTTATAGAACGAAATTTAAGGTTCAGGATAGCTCCTGCTTATGCTACAAAAACAGGTACTCTTGCAGGTAATTTTTCTATATCTTACAATCAATTTTTTGAAAACTCATCATTGTACAAAATTAAATATGGTATTTCAGGTAGTAGTTTTCATTACGCACCCAATTTAACATACAATTCATTTATACCTTTTATAGATTTTGAGTTTAAACGAAAAAGTTTAAGAGATGTTGGTAAAAAAGTAATAGTAGCAAAATTGGTAAATATTAACAAAGAAATTGCTTTTGGCACCCCAACATCAGAAAAAGATAGTTACCGTATTTTTAGCCTTAAATACTACTACAGTAAACCAGATATTATTAAAGGTTTTGGAATTGGGCTAAGCTCTGAAATGGCCAAAAATTTCATCAAAATTTCAGCAGATATTCGGTATAGAAAACTAACAGCCCAAAACCGTCAATTAGATTTTAGAATTTTTGCAGGAACATTTTTAAAAAACACCACCAAAAGTAATTATTTTAGTTTTGGCTTAGACAGATCAAATGATTATTTGTTTGAATTGGGCTATTTAGGACGTTCTGAAAGTACTGGTTTTTTGAGCCAACAATTTATTTTGTCTGAAGGAGGTTTTAAATCCGTTTTACCTATTCGTTTTGCCAATCAATTTATGTTATCTACTAATGCAAGTATTGGTTTGTGGCGTTGGATTGAAGTATATAATGATGTTGCTTTTCTAAAAAATAAAGGGCAAAATTTATTTTTTGCCTATGAAAATGGTATTCGTTTTAATTTTATTCATAGCATTCTTGAAATATACTTTCCAATATATTCTAACAAAGGCTGGGAAATTACACAAAATTCCTACCCTAAAAATATTAGATTTATTTTTACTGCAAGCTTTAATTCTATCTATAATTTCTTTAGAAGAGGTTTTCTATAATTTAATATAAATTAGCTGTAAAGTACTATATTAACCCTGCACGTTTTAACAAGGCATCAGGTTTTGGTTCATGTCCTCTAAAACGTTTATAAAGTATCATTGGGTTTTTTGTACCACCTTTACTAAGTACATTTTCTTTAAATTTTGTAGCTACTTTTTTATCAAAAATACCTTTTTCTAAAAAGTATTCAAATGCATCTGCATCTAAGACTTCTGCCCATTTGTACGAATAATATCCTGCCGAATATCCTCCTTGAAAAATATGAGAAAATGCAGTACTCATACAGTTTTCCGAAACATCAGGATATAATTGGGTTTCTTTAAAAGCACCCGTTTCAAAATTTTTCACATTTTTTATTTCTGATGGATTACCAGTATGCCAACTCATATCTAACAAGCCAAAACTTAATTGACGTAGTGTTTGCATTCCTTCTAAGAAATTTGCAGATTCTTTAATTTTTGTAACATACTCCATCGGAATTACTTCGCCTGTTTTGTAATGTTTTGCAAACAAAGTTAAGGCCTCTTTTTCATAACACCAATTTTCTAAAACCTGACTTGGTAACTCTACAAAATCCCAAGAGACCGAGGTTCCAGACAAACTTTTGTAGGTGGTATTTGCCAACATACCATGTAAAGCATGACCAAATTCATGAAACAAGGTAGTAACCTCATTAAAGGTTAATAATGAAGGCGTGGTTTTGGTAGGTTTGGTAAAATTGCATACAATTGATACGTGGGGACGGATATTTTTACCTTCCTTTATTTGTTGTGACCGATAGGAAGTCATCCACGCACCATTCCGTTTTCCTTTCCTTGGATGAAAATCTGCATAAAAAAATGCTATAAAATTACCATTTATATCAGTTACTTTATATGTTTTTACATCTTTATGGTATGTATCAATATCAAAAATTTCTTTAAATTCTAAATCGTATAGTTTGTTAGCAATAGTAAAAACACCATCAATAACATTTTCTAATTGAAAATAAGGTTTTAACAATTCTTGATCTAAATTAAATAGTTTTTTCTTTAATTTTTCTGAATAATATGCTCCATCCCATTTTTGTAATTGCTCAATCTTGTCTAATTCTTTGGCAAATTTAGATAGATTTTGAAACTCTTTTTGTGCAGCAGGTGTTGCTTTTTCTAACAATTCATTAGAAAATGACAACACTTTTTCTGGTGTTTCTGCCATTCGTTCTTCTAATACAAAATGGGCATGGGTTTTATAGCCTAATAAATTAGCTCTTTTATGGCGTAGCTTTACAATATCTAAAATAATTTGCTCATTGTTATTTTTGTTTTGCTGAAACCCCTTTTTACCCATAGCAATAGCAAGTTTTTTTCGTAACTCTCTATTATTGGCATAGGTCATAAACGGAATATAACTTGGGTAATCTAAGGTAAAAATCCATCCTTCTTTTTCTTTTTGTGTTGCTACATCTTTTGCAGTTTCTTTAGCACTTTTTGGCAAACCTGCAAGGTCTTTTTCATCAGTAATAAGTAGCTCAAAACTATTAGAATCTGCTAAGACATTTTCTCCAAATTGTAATGCTAATTTTGATAAATTAGCATCAATTTTTCGAAGAATAGCTTTATTATCTTTAGATAAATTAGCACCATTTCTTGTAAAATTTTTGTATTGTTTATCTAATAGCATTTGTTGTTCGCCATTAAAGGTTAAACTATCCTTGGTGTCAAAAACTTGTTTTACACGTTTAAATAAATTAGTATTTAGTATAATATCATTTCTAAAATCACTTAACCAAGGTGATATTTCTTGTGCAATTTTTTGAGTTTTTTTAGAGGTTTCTGCTGAGTTTAAGTTAAAAAAAATACTGGTAATTCTGTCTAATTGTTCACCTGTATTGTCTAAAGCTACAACCGTGTTATTAAATGTAGGTAAATTAGTATTTGTTATAATTTTATTGATTTCTTCTTTGGCAATTTCAATGGCTTTTTTAATGGCAGGCTTAAAATCATCCGAAGAAATTTTAGAAAAAGGAGCAGTAGTAAATTGTTGTAATAATATGTTCATCTGTGTATTTTATTCAAAGATTTATAAAATCTAAATATCTTATTATTTCTTAATACTTTTAGCAGCTTTTTCTACTTTTAATTTTAGTGCTTCTTTAAAATCTATTATTTTTTGTGAGATGATATCATCAGAAGCCCCAATAATTTGAGCGGCTAAAATACCTGCATTTTTTGCTCCATTAAGTGCAACGGTTGCAACAGGTACACCTGCTGGCATTTGCAAAATAGACAAAATAGAGTCCCAACCATCAATAGAATTTCGACTTTTTACGGGTACACCAATTACTGGCAACGGACTCATAGATGCTACCATACCTGGTAAATGAGCTGCTCCTCCTGCTCCTGCAATAATTACTTTAACACCTCTTTTATGAGCATTTTTGGCATAATCTACCAGTTTTTCTGGCGTTCTGTGTGCAGATACAATATCTACTTCTGTTGTAATATTAAAACTTTGCAGTATGTCTATTGCTTCTTGCATAATTGGAAGATCTGAATCGCTTCCCATAATAATTCCTATCATAATTTT
>CAZZPG010000162.1:0-4103 GCA_964655975.1 uncultured Flavobacteriaceae bacterium | reverse complement strand
GACAAAGCTTTAGCTATTGGTACAGAAAAAGCAAAAAAAGTTGCAGAAAAAGTATTAAATCGTGTAAGAACAAAAATAGGATACTAAACAAAACTTCATTATAACAAAATGCTATTCTTTTGATTTTTTGCTTCCTCTTAAAAGAGCTTACTTAATATGCAAGCTTCTGGCAACAGCTTCCAACTCAAAAATAAAATCTCTTTTATCTACAGAAGGGGCGTAAGTAAAACCTTCTACAACAATAATTCTATTTTTTTTTTTATCAACCACTGTATAATTTACAAAAGGACCTGCCATAAAATCATTTTTTATTTCCCATTTACCACGAGTTTCATAAGCGTTTTTATCATCTAGATAATCTACTTTTGTAAAAGGTGTATAAGCAACCTCTGTAATCATGTACATTCCTTTATCAGATCCTGGAATGTATTTTTTACCTATAGAATCTCTTAAAATTGAAATATTATCGGCAATTTTAGAGATATCCTTTATAGGAAAAGAATACACTAAAATATTATTACTACCATCTCCTCTTGCAATACCACTTTTTAAATGCTGGCGCAACCATAAAAACTCACCCGTATCATCTACCGTTCTAAAACTAGAAGGAATGGTTAAAGAAAGACCTAATTTTTTTAAAGTTTTAAACTTATTTTCTTTAACTTTTACTTTAAAAAAACGTTGCTGAATTACTTTTACATCAGATAATTTAAAGGTTTTAATAATTTTTTTTTGATATTTTTTTATCTGTAAAACTAAACCTTCTTTATCTTTTGCAGTAATATAAATAATGGTTTGCGGATGTGCATATTTATTTTGAACAACAGAAAATTGTTTTTTATTATTTTTTTGAACAATCAAAATATTTCTACTCACATTAAGGCGTTTAGAAAACCCCATAGGATCTACCTGAGATAATGTAAAAACTGGTTCTGGTTGAGGTAACCCAACCATAGATTCTCCTAAGTATTTACGTATTTCCTTTCCAATACTTCCTCCCCAAAAAGTTCCTTTTGTTACCACCAAAATACGATTATCTTTACCTATTGAACTTGCCTGAACAAAAGTGTTTTTCCCTTTTTTACAAGAAATAAAAGTAAATACAAAAATGATTATTAAATTTTTCATAATTATTAACTTTTAAAAATTTTTAATTTGGTTCCTATTTTTAAACCTTTACTCCTCCAAATATTGTTCCATTTTTTAATTTCATCTACAGTAATATTTTTAAATTTTCGAGAAATTATCCAAAGTGAATCTCCTTTTTTTACAGTATAAACAGTATATCTTCCTTTTTTTATATTATTCTTTGACACTACTATTTTTGTTGCCTTAATTTTTTTTGGATAAACACTTAAACGTTGCCCTATTTTTAAGCGATTGTTTCGTAAACGATTCCACCTTTTAATACTGCTTACTCGTACACCAAATTTTTCGGCAATTTTACCTAAATAATCCCCATTTTGTACCCTGTAATAAGTACGTTTATTCATTTCAAAATACTTAGGTAAAGGTTTTTCTCTTTTTGTAGCATCTTCTTTTGCCAACGTGTAAATTTCTTGTTCTTTATTAATAAAATCTATCGTGTTTTTTCTAGGCAACCTAAGTGAGTAGTTTTTTCCATTTATAAATGGGATTACTCCTAACTTATAGGACGGATTTAAAAACCCCAACAATTCTGTACTAATCCCTGTTTTTTCTGAAATTTGATTAAAAGAAATAGTAGTTTTTATTTGTATCGTATCAGTTGCAAAATGATGAATCTCTGGCATTTCTGCTTTTAAACCATGCTCCTCTGCATATTCAAGAATATACATAGTAGCATAAAAAGCAGGCACATAACTAGCCGTTTCTACTGGTAAAAACTTACGAATATTCCAATAATTACGGTAACCACCAGAACGCTTAATAGCTTTAGAAACATTTCCTGGACCAGAATTGTATGCTGCTAAGGCCAAATCCCAATCTCCAAAAATATTATATAAATCAGACAAATACTTACATGCTGCAACTGTTGATTTTACTGGATCTTGACGCTCATCTACATACGAGTTTACTTTTAGTTTGTATTGAATTCCTGTACCATACATAAATTGCCATAAACCTGTCGCTCCAACCCTAGATTTTGCTCTTGAGTCTAAGGCAGATTCTACAATAGCTAAATATTTCATTTCTAAAGGTATATCATATTGATCTAAATACTTTTCAAACATAGGAAAATAGTATTTTGCCTTTGCCATTATTTTGGGATATGACTTTTTTCTATATTTTAAATATAATTTTATAACTTTTTCTAAAATAGAATTGTATGTAATATAAAAGGGCGTTTTATCATCAAGCCTTTGTAAGCGTTTTTTTAAAATTTCTGATGATAATGCTACTGATATAATATCTTTTTTAGCAATATCTTTCATTACATATTGTGCAGTATCATACAAAGGTGATTGGTATTTAGCCTCTAGCAATAAGCTATCAATCATTACAATATCTACATCTGTAAAGATATCTGCTTTTGTAAATTTTTTAGGAATGGTATCTTTTGTTGTTTGAGCAAAAATTCCTGTTGATAAAAATAGTAAGATTAATAGTTTTTTCATTTTTATATTCTTTTTTTTAATTACCAATGTAAACCAAATTAAATATCCAATTCAACTACAATAGGGCAATGATCTGAGTGTTTTACTTCAGATAAAATATAGGCTCTTTGTATTTTTCCTTTTAACGGGGCAGATACCATATTATAATCTATTCGCCATCCTTTGTTGTTATTTCTAGCATTGGCTCTGTAGCTCCACCAACTGTAATGGTGTGGATTTTTGTTTAAATAACGAAAACTATCTATAAATCCATTATCAATAAAATTACCAATCCACTCTCTTTCTATAGGTAAAAACCCAGAAACTCCTTTCATTTTTGGATTATGAATATCTATTTCTTGATGACAAATATTATAATCACCACAGATTACTAAATTCGGAATTTCTTTTTTCAACTCGTTTACATAGTCTTGAAATTCCTCCATATAATTGAGTTTAAAATCCAATCGAGCATCATTAGTACCAGAGGGTAAGTATAAACTCATTATAGAAATTTCATTAAAATCTATACGGAGGTTTCTTCCTTCAAAATCCATAGTTTCTATTCCTGTCCCATATTCAATATGATTAGGTTTTTCTTTGCACAAAATAGCGACACTAGAGTAGCCTTTTTTTTGTGCCGAAAACCAATAATGATACGGATAACCTGCTACCTCAAAAGCCTCTAAATCTAATTGTTCTTTGTGTGCTTTGGTTTCTTGAATACAAATTACATCTGGATTTGCTTGTTGCAACCAATCAATAAATCCTTTTTTTACAGCAGCTCTAATGCCGTTTACGTTGTATGATATAATTTTCATATTAATCTATAACTATCACTTTTTTTAAAAACATCCATTTTAACTGAATTTTCTCTCCAGTTTGTGTTTCAAAAAAACTAACTTTTGGTGACAATATATAGGCTACACCTATATTAATTAAGATAGTAGTTGTGGTTGGTTTGTACCCAAATCCATAATAAATAAGACCCCCAATAATAGCTACTAAAAGAGGGAAAATAAAAAAATGATACTTGGTTAAATATTTCATATTCTAAAAGAGTTTTTTTTAATCCTTTCCTTAGGATAGGAATTTCATTTCAGGAATTTCTCCATTTACAATCAAATCTCCTGCGGTAGCTACTTTAATTTCATCAACAGAAACCCTTGGAGCTCTTTCTAATAAATAAAAAGCGTTATCTTTTACTTCTAAAACGGCTAAATTGGTTACTATTTTTGTAACACATCCCACACCTGTTAATGGCAATGAGCATTCTTTTAATAATTTAGATTCACCTCGTTTGTTAGTATGCATCATGGCAACAATAATATTATTTGCTGATGCTACCAAATCCATGGCTCCTCCCATTCCTTTTACCATTTTTCCTGGTATTTTCCAATTGGCAATGTCTCCATTTTGAGCAACTTCCATTGCTCCAAGAACGGTTAACTGTACGTGTTGCCCTCGTATCATTGCAAAACTCATTGAAGAATCAAACAAAGAACCACCATCTAAAATGGTTACGGT
>CAZZPG010000161.1:0-4206 GCA_964655975.1 uncultured Flavobacteriaceae bacterium | reverse complement strand
TTTTTATTTTAAATTGTAATTCAATAATTCTTGATAAATTTACAACATAAATTATTCCAATGATTGTTTTCACCTAAAAACTTTCATTATGTCACCTTATCAAGTATCAAAAAATAATTAAAAATGACAAAATGACAAACCAACCTACAATTCTATTAATATATACAGGAGGAACCATAGGTATGGTAAAAGATTATAAAACCAAAGCCTTAAAAACATTTGACTTTAGCCAAATAAAAAAGAAAATTCCAGAACTAAAACAATTACACTGTAAAATAAAAACCGTTTCTTTTGATAAACCAATAGACTCATCAAACATGAGTACACAGTATTATATTCAAATTGTAGAAATTTTAGAAAATAATTATCAAAAATTTGATGGATTTGTAATATTAAGTGGTTCAGATACTATGTCTTATACTTCATCAGCTATTAGTTTTATGTTAAAAAATTTAAAAAAACCAATAATTTTCACAGGATCTCAATTGCCTATTGGAGATTTACGAACCGATGCAAAAGAAAATTTAATTACTTCTATAGAAATTGCATCAGCAAGAAAAAACGGAAAACCAATCATAAAAGAAGTCTGCTTATATTTTGAATATAAATTATATAGAGCAAACAGAACAACCAAAATAAATGCAGAACAATTTAAGGCTTTTACATCATTAAACTACCCTCCACTAGCAACAAGTGGTGTGCATTTATCTTTTGATGAACACTTACTACATCACCCAAAAGAAAAAAGTGAAACATTAATTGTACAAAAAAAACTAGAAACCAATATTGTTATTCTAAAGCTTTTTCCAGGAATTACCAAAGAAGTTATGGCAAGTATTTTAAAAGTCCCTAAACTTAAAGGTGTCGTTTTAGAAACTTACGGAGCTGGTAATGCACCTACAGAAAATTGGTTTATACAATTGTTAAAAGACACTATAAATAAAGAAATAAAAATAGTAAATGTAACACAATGTATTGGAGGGAGCGTTATTTTAGGACATTATGAAACCAGTACACAGCTAAAAAAAATAGGAGTGATAGATGGTAAAGATATTACTACAGAATCTGCCATAGCAAAATTAATGTATTTATTGGGTAAAAAACAATTAAGAAAAAACTTTAAAAACCTGTTTGAAAGACCCTTACGTGGAGAAATGACTACAAAACCCATCTAAAAATAATAAAACAAAACTATTTCTTTTTTTGTTTTTTAACAAAAAAATTTAGAAAAAAACATGATTTTTTTTTAAAAATTCAACATTTTTTTGTTACTTGTCACTCTCAATAAAAGGCACAATGAAAATTTATTTATACAATTTTTTTTGTTTTTATTTGATTTATTGAGATAAAAATTTATATCTTTCAACCCATTAAAAATTAATTTATAACAAAGATGAAAAAATTAGTAAATATCCTAACTGTAACAGGATTCATGTTTTTTGGAGCTATTCAATCAACTTTCGCACAAGAAGTAGAACAAGCAAAAACTTTTCACCAAATTTTAAAAAAGAGCTTTATTGAAGGAGGTCCTGGATTTATGGGAATTGTATTAATTACCTTAATATTAGGTTTAGCAATTGCTATAGAAAGAATTATTTATTTAAATATGGCAACCACAAATACTAATAAATTAGTATCTGGCGTACAAGATGCATTAGAATCTGGAGGGATAGAAGCCGCTAAAGAATTATGTAGAAATAAAAAAGGACCTGTTGCATCTATCTTTTATCAAGGACTAAAAAGAGTTGGAGATGGAGAAGGTATAGAAGCAGCAGAAAAAGCAGTTGTTGGGTACGGAGGTGTACAAATGGGGTTATTAGAGAAAAATGTTTCTTGGGTATCTTTATTTATTGCTTTAGCACCAATGCTTGGTTTTATGGGTACTGTAATTGGTATGATTGGAGCATTTGATGACATTGCTGTTGCAAATGACATCTCTCCTGCAGTAGTTGCAGTAGGTATTAAAGTAGCACTTTTAACAACAGTATTTGGGTTAGTAGTAGCTATTATATTACAAGTTTTTTACAATTACATTATCTCTAAAGTAGATAGTATTGTAAACAATATGGAAGATGCTTCAATTTCTTTAATTGACCTATTGGTTAAACATACTAAATAATTTACATTATGAATTTAAATAGAATAGCAAAAATACTTGTTTTAGTTATAGCTGTTATTGGTTTTATTCTTTTTTTAAGAATTTTTTCTCAAGATGAAGAAACCATAAAAAACGATGCCACTATACAAGCAAGTCTTGTAGACCCTCTTATAACCTTTTCTATGGTTTTATTGGGCATAACAGTAGCAATTACGCTAGTGCTTTCTTTATTCGGATTGTTTAAAAATCCGTCAGCTTTAAAGAAAGCTTTAATGGGAATAACTATATTAGGAAGCCTTTTGGTTATTGCTTACTTTATGGCAGATAATAGCCAAGATGTGCTAGATGTTGCAGGAAAAGTTCTTAAAGACGGTGGAGCTAAAGGAAGCTCTGTAAGTAAATGGGTAAGTACAGGTATTTGGTACAGCTTATTTTTAGGAATTATAGGAGGAGGACTTTTTGTTTTTGATTTATTGAAAGGAATTGTAAAATCATAAATTATGGCAAGAAGAGGAAATCCAGAAATTAATGCAGGTTCTATGGCAGATATTGCATTCTTGCTACTAATCTTTTTCTTAGTAACCACTACTATGGATGTAGACTCGGGTGTTTCTAAAAGATTATCAGAAAAACCCCCAAAAGACTACGTGCCACCAATTGTTAAAAAGAAAAATATCTTTGAAGTAAACATTAACAGAAATAATGAGCTTTTAGTAGAAGGTGAAGCAATGGATGTTAAAGACTTAAAAGAAGCCGCCGTTAAATTTATTGATAACGGAGGAGGAGTTGGTAAAATAGAAAATGGTGTTGCAACAGGATCTTGTAGCTATTGTAAAGGTGATAAAAGCCCAGATTCTTCAGATCATCCTAACAAAGCAATTATCTCTGTACAAAGTGATAGAGGTACAGAATATGGCACATATATTCAAGTTCAAAATGAATTATTAAAAGCCTATAGAATCCTTAGAAATAGATTGTGTAAAGAAAAATACGGTATTACATTTACAGAACTAGAAAAAAACTATAAGGATAATAAGTTAGATAAAGTATTAAAGAAAAAAGTTGAAGATATTAAAAAAGCATACCCTCAAATTCTTTCTGATGCAGAACCTACTTCATAATTAATTTTTAATATTTAACAATATGTCTAAATTTAAAAAACAGAAAAAAGAAATGCCTGCAATGAACACAGCCTCATTGCCAGATATTGTATTTATGCTTTTATTTTTCTTTATGGTAACAACAACTATGAGAGAAACTACCTTGCAAATTGATGCACCAAGGTTGCCAAATGCCACAGAAATTAAAAAATTAGAACACAAAAGTTTGGTAACAACCATCTATGTAGGAAAAGCAAAAGACAAAAAGTATGGTGTAGGATATAACAGAATTCAATTAAATGATAAAATAGCCACTGCAAATGATGTTCCTGCATATATTATTAATGCAAGAACCAAAGTTTCTGAAGCAGAAGTAAAATTTATGACAACTTCTATAAAAGCAGACAAAAAAGCAAATGTTGGTACAATTATGGATATTCGTTTAAAATTGAGAGATGTTAATGCTTTAAAACTTAGTTACTCTGTACAAAAAGGAAAAAGTAATTAAAAGAATAATTATTATAAAAAAAGGGTAATTCTATAAAGAGTTACCCTTTTTTTTATGAAAATTTGTATCTTTATAATTCTTTAAAAAAAGTATGAGAAAAATAATTTTTTTTAGTTTTTTATTAATCCATACATTGGTTCTTGCACAAAAAGATTCTTTACAATTAGGAAATTATTATGCAGAAGACCAATTATATATTACCGTATCTTATAATCAATTTTATAACAAGCCTGAAAACATTGTTGGGAGTGGTTTTTCTTATGGTGTATCTATTGGTTTTATGAAAGATTTTATTTTAAATAAAAGTGGTTCAATAGCTATTGCTCTAGGAACAGGATATGGATATGATACTTTTAACCATGGATATACCCTTACTAAAGTAAAAAAAAATGTTATTTTCACCATAAACGGAGCTAGACCTTCTAATAGGGTTTTGGTACATAATATTGAATTTCCTTTTGAAATAAGATGGAGAACATCTACTGCTAATGAATACAATT
>CAZZPG010000160.1:0-4224 GCA_964655975.1 uncultured Flavobacteriaceae bacterium | reverse complement strand
GAAATACAAAAAGAAGGATAATTACTTCTTCTTCTGTGGTACTGCCACAAAATCTTTTAAGTAAAAAGGCTCAAAATAAGCGACATCTTCGATGTCGTTTTTTTTGTACTTTTCATAAGATAATTGTGCCATTTCTTTTGCAGATGGATGCTTATCAGCAATAAAAACAGCATTTTTATGGTTGATAATTTCTTTACACTTTTGCGAACCATCACCTAAAAAATAGATTTTTCCTTGTTCTAAATAGGGTAAATAGGTAGTTTCATCAACAATATCTGCTTGTATTTCTCTTATTTTTTGGTGATTTTTATCGTACACCGCTGCATACACTTCCATACGTCTAGCATCAATCATTGGCACAATCAATCCATCATCAATAGAAATTGTATGAGCTAAAGATGTTAAGGTTTCTAAAGAAATTAGAGGTTTATCAAAAGCAAAACAAAGTCCTTTTGCTGCCGAAACACCAATACGCAATCCTGTGTAAGACCCTGGGCCTTTGCTAACTGCAACGGCATCTATTTGAGGGGCTTCTAAGTTTGCCTCTTTAAGAATATCAACAATAAAAGGGTGCAATACTTCTGCGTGAGAATAGTTGCCATTATTTAATTCTTTAATGGCTAAAATTTTACCGTTTTTAGCAATACTTACAGAGCAATTTTTGGTAGCAGTTTCTATATTTAAAATGATAGGCAAAGTGTTCTTTATTTAGAATACAAAGATACTTTTCTTTTTTTAGATTTTATTTACTCTAAAATAGACTCACCATAATAGAATTTTAATACTTTGGTTTTAAATACATAGTCGTATTTTGCTCTAATCATTGTAGATTCTGCATTTACCAAACGTGTTCTTACTTGGTCAAAATCAAACAAGGTCATTGCTCCGTAATTATAGCGTTCTTGAGCATTTTTAAAGGCTTCTTTTTGTGCTTCTAAAGAAATTTGTGCTACTTCATAAGTTTTGGCTGCAGCTTTGGCATCTAAAAAAGATTGCTCTATGGTTTGTTGTAATTTTAGCTTTTCATTTTTTAAATTTATTTCAGATTTTATTTTGTTTATTTTAGACTTATTTACATTAGCATTGGTTTTAAAACCATTAAAAATTGGCACACTCACACTAAAACCAAGCCCGTAACCTAAATTATCATTTACTTGTTTAAAAAAATTTTTGTTTGATGCTCCTGTGGGTAAGTCTAAATTATATCCATAATTTGTACTTGCATTTGCACTTGCAGAAACCGTTGGCATATAAGAAGATTTTGCAATATTAATTCCTAAATCTGCATTTTGTATTGCCAATTTAGCTCTTTCTATTTCTGGTCTATTTATCAATGCTTTTTCGTAGACTTCTTTTGGTGAATTATACAATAATGCTGCCGATGGAGATTCTACTTCTAAAGGAGCTATATCAAAACCATTGGCATTTACTTGTAATAATTGTGCTAAGTTTAATAAGGCAATATTTAAGGCATTCTCTTTAGTAATTACATTTTGCTCATCATTGGCAGCAGTAGATTTTGCATTTAACAAATCTCCTTTTGGTTTTACACCTGCCTCAAACTGAGTTTTGGCTCTTTCTATTTGTGTTTTACTAATAGTTGCTTGTACTTTTGCCACACTTAGGTTTTCTTTAGAAAATAATACGTTTAAATAACCGTTTACTACAAAAAGAGAAATATCATTTTGTATTTTTTGTAAATCTAATTTACTAGAAGCTACCCCTAACTGAGCTTGTTTATAGGTGTTTAAGTTTCTAAATCCATTAAAAATGGTGACTCCAGAGCTCAAACCAAAAGAGCCTCCAAACGTACTTGTGGCAACCCTATTTTTTGTAACAGGGTCAAAGCCAGAGCCAAAATTTAAATTACCTCCTGTATTGGCACTTACTGTTGGTAAAAAGTTACCTTTAGAACTGAGTACGTTTTCTTTTTGTAAATCTATATTTAACTTGTTTTGCTTGATGGAAATATTATTTTCTAATGCGTAATTTACACATTCTATTAATGTCCATTTTTTTTGAGAAAAAGCAGAAAGTGAAGTAATTATTGCTATAAATAGTATAAATTTCGTTTTCATAAGTGATTGCTTATTGGTCTTTGGTTGATTGTAAAATGATTTTTTTAAATTTAATACTAAAAAAGAAAAAGTGTAATTGTTTAATTATTAGTTGATTATAATTTTTGTTTAAATTAATATTGTTTAAAATTGAACACTTTTGTCCATTTTTAAAACTTCCTTCTTTTAGTAGTTTCTATATGACGATTAAAAGTAGGATATGTTACACAAATTAACTCTTATTGAAATGTTAATTTTTTAGATTTTGCTTATATCTGTATAAGACATAAATTAATCCACCTATTAAAAGGTAGGGAAATACCATTAAATAAGTAATACCGTTGTTTACACCTTTGGCAATATTAGTATCACCATTTTCTATGACAGCTTTACACATTGCACATTGGGCTGTTGTTTTGTCTATCAATAAAAATAAGGTTATTAAGAAGATGTTTATTTTTTTCATTTTTAACTATAATAAGGAGATATCATTACGTACACAATTACACCAGAAATAGCTACATACAACCACAACGGAAATGTAAATTTTGCTATTTTTTTATGGTTTGGAAACTTGCCTAATTTTGCCCTCATAAAAGTAATCAATACAAACGGAATAACCACAATTGATAAAATTATATGTGTAATTAATATAAAAAAGTACACATATTTAATGATTCCTTCTCCTTCAAACTTTGTAGAATCTGCCGTTATATGATACGCTATATACATTACTAAAAACACTACTGAACAAGCTATTGCTAAGGTGTTTAACCTTTCGTGTAGCTTTCTGTTTCCTTTTTTTATGGCTATAATTGCCACTATTAAAAGGATGGCAGTAAGCCCATTAATGGTTGCATATATAGGTGGTAAAAAAGTAAGTGGTGTTGCATTTGGTATTTTAACACCAAACAAAGCCACAATTGCTAAAGGCAGCACAATAGATAAGAGTGTAATTATTTTTTTATACTTTTTTTCTTGCTCGTCTTTATTCATTTAACAAGATTTGTATATCTTCTTTTAATTCTTTTATTTGGTCTGAAAAACCATTTTCTTCTAAGGCTCTGTAATACATAATTGGGTTACCATATTCATCTTTTCTAGAACGGATAAAACCATTTTTATCTACCAAAGCAAACAAACCAGAATGCTCAAAGCCACTACCATCATCACCTCCTTTACCTGCATAAAGTTTAAAACCTTTCATTGCCAAGTCAAATACTTCTTCTTGTGATTTTCCAGTAAGTAAATGCCAATTTTTGTGGGTAATTTGATGTTCTTGAGCGTATTTTTTTAAGACCTCTGGAGTATCTATATTTGGAGTGATGGAAATTGAGGCAATTCCAAAATTAGGATTTCCATAAAAGGTCTTTTGAATTTTTAACATCTTTCTATTCATAATTGGGCAAATAGAAGGGCAGGTAGAAAAGAAAAATTCTACCACATATACTTTTCTTTTAAAATCTTTGTTGGTAATGGGTTTTTTATTTTGATTGACAAACTTAAAATCTGGTACTTTATTAAATGTTACCAAATCTGATTTTTGAAAACGACCCACAATTTTAGGAACGGCATAAATACCAAATACTAAAATAACAAATGCGATACCTATGTATGAATATTTTTTGTTCATTATTTTTTCAATAATTTAAAGACCTAACAGGTTTTTAAAGCTCGTTAAGTCTACTATTATATTTTTCTTTTGTTGTTTCTTTTTAAAGATAACAATCTGTATTCTGCTAACAATACTTTAATATCATCTTTCATTTTGTTGTTTAATTCTGCTACAGATTGAGCATTATATCCGTATAATTTACCATCTACCGTTTCTTCTTCATTGGTTCTTCCTCGTAAATTTAAATCTCTATCTACAATATACATTTTGTTTGAAAATAGATGACTATCTAATGATTCTGTCGTTTTAAAACTATTGTAAAAAGTATTTATTTCTTCTTTTGATGCAGGAATAAATATCCATTTTATCATATTAGTAAAAGCTCCTATTTCTTTTTTTAGTTGATTAATTTCTGCTTCGTTCCCTTTTGGATATAAAGCAATCACTTGAAAATCTTCAAAACCATAAAAGGGTTTGTATATTTTTTGATTAAAATTAAAGAAACCTCCTTTTACAGCTTGTACGTCATCGCCTAAAAAACAAACAATAGAT
>CAZZPG010000159.1:0-4234 GCA_964655975.1 uncultured Flavobacteriaceae bacterium | reverse complement strand
AAGTAGGAGATAAAGTATTTTTCCATGTAACAAACTTAGAACAAGATTATGATGTACCTCATGGTATCTCAATGATTGGTGCACAAACATCAGAATTATTAATTATGCCGGGTAGAACAACTACGATGATATGGCAACCAAAAGAAGTTGGTGTTTGGCCTTTCTATTGTACAGACTTCTGTTCTGCATTACATCAAGAAATGCAAGGATATATTAGAGTTTCTCCAAGAGGTTCTAATACACCGTTGACTTATACTTTGGATGGTGATATACCAGGTGAAGAAGAATAAGTTTTTTAGATTGTAGTAGTTAAACGGGCAATTTAGGTAAAAGTGGTTGCCCGTTTTTCATATAATAAAATTAAAAAATAAATATATTTTTATGTGATATTTGTTACATAAATAACAAGGAAAATAGTGTAATTTTATGCTAAAATTCAACATACTAATTTTAAACTAAATCATCATGAAAAAATCTAATTTATTAATGATTGTAGGGTCATTTTTAATGCTTGGGTTATTTATTTTTCCACTTTGGAATATTACACTAGAAGCACCACAATACCCAATTCCTTTAGGAATGGATATTCATATTAACAAATTTGCAGATACACATCCTCATGATATTAAGAATATCAATTTAATGAATCATTATGTAGGGATGCAGTTTATACCAGAAACCATACCAGAATTTAAAGTATTTCCAGTAGTTATTGCTATAATGTCTATTTTAGGAATGTTTATTGGGTTTAAAGGAAACTACAAATGGTTTTTAGGGTGGTTTATAATAATGTCTATTTTAGGAATTGCAGGAATGTATGATTTTTATCTGTGGGAACACAATTACGGACATAATCTAAGCCCTAAAGCTATTATGAAATTTACCAATCCAGATGGTTCTATTATGGGCTTTCAACCACCATTGTTTGGTAGTAAAGATATTTTAAACTTTACGGCACATTCTTATCCTATGGCAGGAGCTTGGTTTATGTTTATAGGAATGTTTTTAACTTTTGTTTCTTTCTTTGTAGGCAAAAAAGAAGCAAAAAAGAAATAAAAATAAAACATACAAATATTAGAACGAGCATAATACCTATTATGCTCGTTTTTGTTTATCTTTACATCCTTAAAAACATACCAAAATATGAAATTTAAAGTAGCTTTTATATTTTTCTTTAGTTTATTGATGATTTCTTGCAAGGTAGAGCCACAGAAAGTAGCATACGGAAAAGACCATTGTGCTTTGTGTGATATGACGGTGGTAGATAAAACCCATGCTGCACAATATGTTACCAAAAAAGGAAAAGCCTATATGTTTGATGCCGTAGAGTGTTTGGTAATGAAAATAGATAAAGAAAATAATGAAGATAAAATGGCTTTTGTTTTGGTGGCAGACTATACAAATCCAGGAGAATTAATTGATGCAAAAGAGGCTACTTATTTAATTTCAGAAAAAATTAAGAGTCCTATGGGTGCTAACTTGTCAGCATTTAAATCAAAAAAAACAGCAGAAAAAATACAACAAAAAAAAGGAGGTAAATTATACACTTGGGTAGCCTTAAAAGAAAAATTGTCTCATTAAAATGAAATATTTATTAGTTGTATTTTCCTTTTTAACCATTAATTTACAAGCAAATACCATAGAGGTGTGTGCAACGTGTTCTTCTAAAACCATAAAAGAAGCTATAGCTATGGCAAAAGAAGGCGATACCATTTTGGTGAAAAAAGGTCTGTATAGAGAAACTAAAATATTTATCAATAAAGGAATTCATCTTATTGGAGAAAATTACCCAATTATAGATGCTGAAAATAAAACTGATAGTGTATTTGCAGTAAGAACAGATAATTTTAGTATTTCTGGGTTTAAGATAAGAAATGTAGGAATGAGTTATATTAAAGAAATTGCAGCCATTTTTGTATCTAAAAGTAAAAATTTTGTGATTAAAAATAATATTATAGAAAATTGTTTCTATGCCTTTATAATGCAACGTACCCGTTTTGGGTTATTATCTAACAATAAAGTACTTGGTAAGGCTGTAGATGAATCAAATTCTGGAAATGGTTTTCACCTTTGGAAATGTGAAAAAATGAGGGTCGAAAAAAACACTGTTTCTAGGATGCGAGACGGTATCTATTTTGAGCATGTTACCAAGAGCTTTATCTCTAACAATACAAGTAAAGGAAATGTAAGATATGGGTTGCATTTTATGTTTTCTCATCATAACGAATATCATCATAATGAATTTAAAAATAATGGAGCAGGAGTGGCAGTAATGTTTTCTAAATTTATTAAAATGCATCATAATACATTTCATTATAATTGGGGTACAGCTTCTTACGGACTTTTACTCAAAGAAATTTATGATGCAGAAATTAATGATAATATTTTTGAACAAAATACCATTGGTATTAATATTGATGGCTGTAATAGAATTAATTATAAAAACAATCATTTTATAAGAAACGGTTGGGCATTGAAATTTACAGGAGGATGTTATACCAATATTTTTGAGTACAATAATTTTATGCACAATGCCTTCGATTTATCATACAATAGTAGGCTAAATGATAATAAATTTGAAGCCAATTATTGGAGCGATTATACTGGATATGATATTGATAAAAATGGATTAGGTGATGTGCCGTACAGACCCGTAAAATTATTTTCTTATATAGTAAATAAAACCCCAGAAACATTAGTATTGTTACGAAGTTTATTTGTTGATATTATTAATTTTTCAGAAAAAGTATCTCCTGTTTTTACACCAGACAATTTAAAAGATAATAAACCATTAATGAAACCAATAAACCCATTAACTGAATAATATTTGTACCTAAAAATAAAATATAGTTTAGTGAAAATTAGTCAAATTAATGTATATGATTGAAATAAAAAATTTGCATAAAAAATTTGGAAAACTAACCGTTTTAGATGGTTTAGATTTAACCATAAATAAAGGTGGTATTTTTGCCATTTTAGGGCCTAATGGTTCAGGTAAAACTACATTAATTAAATCTGTTTTAGGGATGGTAGTTCCTAATAAAGGAGAAATTTTAATAGACACTAAGAGTGTTTTAAAACAATGGAATTATAGAAATAATCTTAATTATTTACCTCAAATAGCCAATTTTCCTGCCAATTTATCGGTAAATGAATTAATTTCTATGGTTAAAAATTTGCGTTCTAAACCTTCAAATGAAAAAGAATTAATTCAGTTATTTGGTTTAACCCCCTTCTTAAAAAAAAAATTAGGAAATCTCTCTGGAGGAACAAAACAAAAAGTAAACCTAGTATTAACCTTTATGTTTGATAGTGAGTTGATTATACTTGATGAACCTACTACTGGCTTAGACCCAATTGCATTAATTCATTTAAAAAAATTAATCAATAAAGAAAAAGAGAACGGAAAAACCATTTTAATTACCACCCATATTATGAGTTTGGTAGATGAAATAGCCGATGAAATTGTCTTTTTATTGGATGGTAAAATCTATTTTAAAGGAAGTGTAGAGGCTTTAAAAGAACAAACAAATCAATCTCATTTAGAACAGGCAATAGCCAACCTAATATCTAAACAGTATGCTTAAAATTTTAAAATATTCAATATTTGATTTACTTCGTAGTCGTTGGAGTTACGTATATTTTATATTCTATTTACTACTAGGTTTTGTACTGCTATTTTTAAATAATGATATGAACAAAGCGGTTATTACTTTAATGAATATTATTATAGTATTAACCCCCTTAATAGGCACTATTTTTGGAGTGATGTATTACTATAATTCTAAAGAATTTACAGAGTTATTGTTGGCACAACCCATAAAGAGAAGTACCATATTTATGGGACAATATTTAGGTATTTCTTTATCACTTACCTTGAGTTTAGTTTTAGGATTAGGACTTCCCTTTGTACTTTACGTGTTGTTTAGATCTGCAGCTATTTTTGATTTTTCCCTATTAATTATAGTAGGTGCATTTCTTAATTTTATTTTTGTTGCATTAGCATATAATATTGCATTATCTAATGAAAATAAGATAAAAGGCTTTGGGTATGCTATTTTAATGTGGCTTTTTTTAGCAGTAATTTATGATGGTATTTTTATGATTTCTTTAATGATGCTTAATGAATACCCGTTAGACAAATTCTCATTAATTGCTACTATGCTAAACCCTATTGATTTATCTAGAATTTTAATCCTTTTAAAACTAGATATTTCTGCATTGTTAGGTTATA
>CAZZPG010000158.1:0-4240 GCA_964655975.1 uncultured Flavobacteriaceae bacterium | reverse complement strand
TTAACCATAAATCAATATTCATTGATGATGATTCTCCTTCATGAGCTAAATATTCTGCTACATCAAAACCAATTCCTCCAGCTCCAATAATAGCTACATTTTTACCTACTTTTTTTTTGTGCTTTAGTACGTCTATATAACTCAATACTTTTTTGTGTTCAATTCCTTTAATATTTGGCATTCTAGGTATAATTCCTGTTGCTAAAACTACTTCATCAAAATTACCATTTACAATTATATCTGTAGTTACCAACGTATTTAATTGCACATTTACTTTATAAATGTCTAACTGTTTTTTAAAATAACGAAGGGTTTCATAAAACTCTTCTTTCCCTGGTATTTGTTTTGCTATATTAAACTGTCCACCAATTTCGGTTTCTTTATCAAACAAGGTAACATAATGTCCTCTTTGTGCTAAAATACTTGCTGTTGCCAATCCTGCAGGACCAGAGCCAATGACTGCAATATTTTTTTTATTTAATGTTGGATGATAATTTAATTCTGTTTCATGGCAAGCTCTTGGATTGACCAAACAACTTGCTACTTTTTGTTGAAAAACATGGTCTAAACATGCTTGATTACAGCCAATACAGGTATTTATTTCGTCTTCTTTTTCATCAAAAGCTTTTTGTACCCAGTTAGGATCTGCTAAAAATGGTCTTGCCATAGAAATCATATCTGCATGACCTTCTGCCAACACTTTTTCTGCAGTAACAGGCATATTAATTCTATTGGTAGTAATTAACGGAATACTAACTTCTTGTTTCATTTTTTTGGTAACCCATGTAAATGCTGCTCTTGGTACAGAAGTTGCAATGGTAGGAATACGAGATTCGTGCCAACCAATTCCTGTATTTATAATGGTTGCTCCTGCTTTTTCTATTGCTTTTGCTAATTGCACAATTTCATCCCAAGAGCTTCCGTTATCTACTAAATCTAACATTGATAATCGGTAGATAATAATAAAATTTTCGCCAACTTCTTTACGTGTTTTTCTAACTAATTCTATAGGTAAACGTATTCTGTTTTCATAATCTCCACCCCATTCATCTGTACGTATATTGGTTCTTTTTGCTATAAACTGATTAATTAAATACCCTTCAGACCCCATAATTTCTATACCATCATAACCTGCTTTTTGTGCTAATTTTGCAGTATTTACAAAATTTTTAATGGTTCTTTTAATTCCAGTTTTTTTTAACTTAAAAGGCTTAAATGGGGTTATAGGTGATTTTATTGCAGATGGAGCTACGCTAAAAGGGTGATAACCATAACGACCCGAATGTAAAATTTGCATACAAATTTTACCTCCATTATTATGTACTGATTGAGTAATAATTTTGTGTTTTAGAGCATGTTTTTGGGTGCTCATTCTAGCTGCCATTGGTACTGTACATCCTTGTATATTAGGTGATACTCCTCCTGTAACAATTAAACCAACACCTCCCTTTGCACGTTCTGCATAATATGCTGCCATTTTTTTAAAACCATTTTTTTCTTCTTCTAAACCCGTGTGCATTGAGCCCATTAAAATACGATTTTTTAAAGTGGTAAAACCCAATTCTAATGGAGTAAAGATATGCTTATATTTTGTCATTTTCTACTTATTTTGTTATGCGTGCATAAGAATTAGCAAGGTAATTTATTTTTTTTAAACTATCTTTTTGTATTCTGAAATATATAGACTTCTGTAGCTCCTAAGCCATATTTGTGGTAGGAAGCATCATAATATTTTACAGGGTATTTTGCAAATAAATACTGTAATTCTGTTTTTAAAACCCCTTCTCCTACACCATGAATAAATACAATTTTAGAAATTTTTTTTTGAATGCAATATTTAATTTTTCTACGTGCAGTTTCTATTTGTAAAGAGAGCATATCATAATTATCCATACCACGAGTAGATTTGGTTAATTGATGAATATGCAAATCTACTTCCATTACAATTTCATTTTTCTCTTTAACAAAAAGAGATTTTTTTTTAGGTTTAATAATTATTTTTTGTTGTAATAAAGGGTTATTAATATCAGAATATTTAGAAAGATATCTTTGTTCTTTCTCTATTTTTATTAATTCTGAAGGATGAAATTGATACACCATACCTTCTTTATCTTCAACAGAAATAGTATTTGAAGTTACAGCAATAACAATTCCTTTTAGGACATCATCTAAGACGGATACTTTATTTCCTATTTTAAAATTCATTTTTATAAAAAGATAAAAACTTACTGTATTTTTGCTGTAAAAATAAACAGATGATTGATAGTACCAACATCAAAACCCGAAAATTCTTTACAGAAGCTATAAAAAAAATTGCAATCTCTACTCAAAGAGAAGAATTATTATATACAATTGCTCAAAAAATTACAATTGAGTATCAAGAAAGAACTAATAATTTTGGTATTAATTTTATTTGTACTCATAATTCTCGTAGAAGCCAATTAGCACAAGTTTGGACTTTTTTTGCAATTGATTATTTTAATTTAGACAGAATTATTGGATATTCTGGAGGAACAGAAGCTACTTCTTTTCATAGAAATACGGTAAAAACTCTTCAAAAAACTGGTTTTTCTTTTAGTTTGATAGATTTTTCTCATAAAAACCCTAAATATTCTATTTCTTTTAAAAACGCAAAAAAAACACTTACTGTTTTTTCTAAATTATATGATGATGTTTCTAACTCACAACCGTATATAGCAATTACAACTTGTAGCCATGCTGATGAGGATTGCCCGTTTATTTCAAATGCAATACATCGGTTTCATTTGCCTTTTGTAGATCCTAAATCTTATGATAATTCTTTTCAAGAGGAAGAAAAATATTTTACTGCTAACCAACAAATTGCTGGTGAAATTTTTTTACTTTTTAAGAAAGTAAAAGAATTAATTTCTTAAATTTTTCTATTTTTATCATACGGAATGCTTGCTAAAATATGTTTAATTGCACTTACTCTTGCTTCTGTTTTTCTGTTGGCACTTATAACTTTCCATGGAGAAATTTTAGTTTTTGTTTTGGTAAACATTGCTTTTTTATAGGCTGTATAGCCATCCCAAAGGGTTTGGGCATTTTCATCTACAGCAGTCATTTTCCATTGTTTTAATGGGTCTTTCTTAATTTCATTAAATCTTTTTGCTTGTTCTCTTTTAGAGATAGACATATATACTTTTACCAATCTAATGCCAGATTCTAAAATCATTCGTTCAAAGTGGTTTACTTGGTTCATAAAAATTTGGTATTCTTTTTCTGTACAAAATCCATTTACAGGTTCTACCACAGCTCTATTGTACCAACTTCTATCAAAAAAAACAATTTGTCCTGCAATAGGAAACTCTTCTACATAGCGTTGAAAATACCATTGTGTTCTTTGGTCTTTTGTAGGTTTTGGCAAGGCTACAATACGTAAATGGCGTGGGTTCATCTTCTCTGTAATTCGTCTTATTGCTCCTCCTTTTCCTGCAGCATCCCTTCCTTCAAAAATCACAATAACACGTTCTCCTTTTTCTATAATATCTGTTTGTAATTTTATAAGTTCTAATTGTAATTTTTTAAGTTGTTTACCATAATCTACGTATCTTATAGCTTTAGAGTAACTTAAAGGTTCTTTTCTTAAAAGTGCCATCATTCCTTTTTTAGAATTTAGCTTTTTTATATTATCTGGGGTTAATATTTTATTTTCCATTTTTAAAATTCTTTTACAGATCTATAATAACGCATTACAATATTTGGGTCTGGCAATAAGGGGGTTTCTGCTTCTTCTTTACCGTCATAATCAAATTTTGATAAAACATAGCGCATGCTTTCTAAACGTGCTTCTAGTTTATTATTGGTTTTTACAACAATCCAAGGGCAGTAAGTGGTATGGGTTCTACTAAACATTTGTTGTTTGTAAAAGGTATATTCATCCCACAATTCTTGTCCTTTTTGATCTACAGGGCTAAATTTCCATCGTTTTAATGGGTTTTTTAATCGAGCATCAAAACGTGCTTGTTGTTCTTCTTTAGAGATTGAAAACCAAAATTTAATAATCTCTACTCCAGACTCATACAGCATATGTTCAAACTCTGGTACTTGTACCATATATTGTTTGTATTGCTCATCAGAACAAAACCCCATTACAGGTTCTACTACTGCTCTATTATACCAACTTCTATCAAAAAAGACTATCTCTCCTGGGTTTGGCAATTGTTTTATATAACGTCTAAAATACCATTGCTCTTGCTCTACTTCTGTAGGTTTTGTT
>CAZZPG010000157.1:0-4250 GCA_964655975.1 uncultured Flavobacteriaceae bacterium | reverse complement strand
ACTCTCGTACAAGAAAAGGTAAAAGAAAAACAGTAGCGAACAAGAAAAAATAAGCGTAGAATTTGAGATTTTCTCAATTCTATAATGTAAGATAATTATGGCAAAAGCAAGTTCAAAAAAACGTAAAGTTGTTATAGAATCAGTTGGTGAAGCTCACGTAACTGCCTCTTTTAACAATATTATTATTTCTTTAACAAACAAAAAAGGAGATGTTATCTCTTGGTCTTCAGCAGGTAAGATGGGCTTTAGGGGTTCTAAAAAGAACACTCCTTATGCAGCTCAATTAGCAGCAGAAGATTGTGCTAAAGTTGCTCATGAAGCAGGTTTACGCAAGGTAAAAGTGTATGTTAAAGGACCAGGAAACGGTAGAGAGTCTGCAATCAGATCTATCCACAACAATGGTATCGAAGTAACAGAAATTATTGATGTTACACCAATGCCACATAACGGATGCCGTCCTCCTAAGAGAAGAAGAGTATAATAAATATTTTAATAAAAGATAGGAAATGGTTATCGAAGGAGTACGCCTTAATTCATAATCCCTATTTAAATAACTAAGAAATGGCAAGATATACAGGACCTAAGACTAAAATTGCTCGTAAATTTGGAGAAGCAATTTTTGGAGCAGATAAAAACTTTGAAAAAAGAAATTATCCTCCAGGACAACATGGTAACAACAGACGTAGAGGAAAAAATCTGAATACGCAGTACAGTTACAAGAAAAACAAAAAGCAAAATATACCTACGGTATTTTAGAACGTCAGTTTAGTAATTTATTTAAGAAAGCCTCTGCTTCTAAAGGAATTACAGGTGAAATTTTATTACAATTGTGTGAGTCTCGTTTAGACAACGTAGTATTCCGTTTTGGTGTAGCAAACTCTCGTAGTGCTGCACGTCAATTGGTTTCTCACCGTCATATCACAGTAAACGGAGAAATCGTAAATATTCCTTCTTACCAATTAAAAGATGGAGATGTAGTAGGAGTTAGAGAAAAATCTAAATCTTTAGAAGCAATAGCTAATTCATTAGCATCTAACAATACTGTTTTTGAATGGTTGAGTTGGAATACTGATAAAAAAGAAGGAACATTTATTAAATCTCCGGAGAGATTACAAATTCCTGAAAATATCAAAGAACAATTAATTGTAGAATTATATTCTAAGTAATAAATTAATCATATTGGAATTTAGCCAAAGGATTTATTAGTATTTCTTCACACTTCTAAATCGCACAACTAAATAACAATTAAAAGAAGAAAATATGGCAATTTTAAATTTTCAAAAGCCCGATAAAGTAATAATGATAGAATCTACAGATTTTTCTGGTAGATTTGAATTTAGACCTCTAGAACCAGGTTTTGGTTTAACAGTAGGTAACGCACTTAGAAGAGTGTTGTTATCTTCTTTAGAAGGGTTTGCAATTACATCATTAAGGCTAGATGGCGTAGAACATGAATTTTCTACAATTCCTGGAGTTGTAGAAGATGTTACAGAAATTATCTTAAACTTAAAACAAGTACGTTTTAAAAAGCAAATTGAAGAGTCTGATAGAGAGACAGTTTCTATATCTGTATCTAGACAAAATCAATTAACTGCTGGAGATTTACAAAAATTTATTTCAGATTTTCAAGTATTAAACCCAGATTTAGTAATCTGTAATATGGATAAATCTGTAAAAATTAATATGGAATTAACCATAGAAAAAGGTAGAGGATTTGTACCAGCAGAAGAAAATAAAAAATTAAGTGCACCATTAGGAACTATTTTTACAGATTCTATTTACACTCCAATAAAGAATGTAAAATATGCAGTAGAAAATTTTCGTGTAGAGCAAAAAACTGATTATGAAAAATTAGTTTTTGATATAGAAACTGACGGATCAATAAATCCTAAGGATGCCTTAACAGAAGCAGCAAAAATCTTAATTCATCACTTTATGCTATTCTCTGATGAGCGTATTACTTTAGAGGCAGATGAAATTGCACAAACAGAAACATATGATGAAGAATCATTACATATGCGTCAATTATTAAAGACTCGTTTAATAGATATGGATTTATCTGTTAGAGCTTTAAACTGTTTAAAAGCTGCAGAAGTAGATACTTTAGGAGACTTAGTATCATTTAATAAAAGCGATTTAATGAAGTTCCGTAACTTTGGTAAAAAATCATTAACTGAATTAGAAGAGTTAGTGATTAACAAAAACCTTAACTTTGGTATGGATTTAAGTAAATACAAACTAGATAGAGATTAATCTAATCCTTTCATAATTTGCCCCTCAAAAAGAGTAGAGCAAGATGAAAGTACAAAACAAAGGTCATGAGACACGGTAAGAAATTTAACCATTTAGGAAGACAAACAGCACACAGAAAAGCAATGTTAGCAAATATGTCATGCTCATTAATAGAGCATAAACGTATTAACACAACACACGCAAAAGCAAAAGCATTACGTAAATTTATTGAGCCTTTAATTACAAAATCTAAAGCAGATACCACTCATAATAGAAGAATTGTATTTAGTAAGCTAAGAGATAAATATGCTGTTACAGAATTATTTAAAGAAATTTCTGTAAAAGTTGCAGATAGACCAGGAGGATATTTACGTATCATTCAATTAGGGAACCGTCAAGGAGATAATGCCCCTATGGCAATGGTAGAATTAGTGGATTATAACGAAATTTACAATCCAAACGGTAAAAAAGCTAAGAAAACTACTCGTAGAGGTAGAAAGAAAAAAGGAACTTCTGCTGATGTTGTAGAAACAAAAGCACCAAAAACCTCTGAAGAATAGAAATGATATTAACAATCATATATATAAAAGCGATAAACTATTTAGTTTATCGCTTTTTTTATATTTTTGAAACAAAATTATACAACACAACCAAATGAAATATCAACAGTACAAAAAAGCATTGGTTTTATTAGCAGATGGAACTATTTTTTACGGAAAATCTATTGGAATAGAAGGAACTGCAACAGGAGAAATCTGTTTTAATACAGGAATGACGGGGTATCAAGAGATTTTTACAGACCCCTCTTACTTTGGGCAAATTATGGTAGCTACCAATGCACATATAGGTAATTATGGGGTAAATACTGATGAAATTGAGTCTGAAGGAATTAAAATTGCAGGATTAATTTGTAGGAATTTTAGTTTTACACACTCAAGAGAAAATTCAGAAGGAAATTTAAAAAATTGGTTTATCCAATATAATTTGGTCGCTATTTCTGATGTAGATACCAGAGCTTTAGTAGCTTATATTAGAGATAACGGAGCACAAAATGCTATCATTTCTACGGATGTAACTCAGATTGATGCATTAAAAAAACAACTTGCTAATGTGCCAAGTATGGAAGGTTTAGAATTGGCTTCAAAAGTATCTACAAAAGAACCCTATTTTGTGGGGGATAAAAATGCAGCCTATAAAATTTCAGCTTTAGATATTGGAATAAAAAAGAATATTTTAAGAAATCTAGCCAAAAGAGATTGTTGTATCAAAGTATATCCATATAATGCAACTTTTTCTGATTTAGCATCTTGGAACCCTGATGGATATTTTATCTCAAATGGTCCTGGAGACCCCAAACCATTAGTTGAAGCTCAACAAGTAGCAAAAGAAATTATTAAAAGAAATTTACCATTGTTTGGTATTTGTTTAGGGCATCAAGTAATTGCTTTGGCAAACGGAATTTCTACCTATAAAATGCACAATGGACATAGGGGAATTAATCACCCTGTAAAAAATATGATTACAGGAAAGGGAGAAATTACCTCACAAAACCATGGGTTTGCGATTAATAGAGAAGAAACTGAAGCACATAAAAATATAGAAATCACCCATCTTCACTTAAATGATGATACAGTGGCAGGAATTAGAATGAAAAATAAAAATTGTTTTTCTGTACAATATCATCCAGAGGCAAGCCCAGGACCTCATGATTCTGAATATCTTTTTAATCAATTCATTAAAAATATAAAAGAGAAAAAATAACTATTTTTATTAGAAAACGCTTTCGTAATTATCAATAGTAAATGGAATGTAAATGTCTTTCGTTTTGTAAATTTGTAACAATAATAATTCTATTTCTAAAAAAAAGGAATGGTATAAAAAAAAGAATATGAGTATTATAATTAATATACATGCACGTCAAATTTTTGATTCAAGAGGAAATCCAACTGTAGAAGTAGATGTAATAACAGAAAATGGTGTTTTAGGAAGAGCAGCAGTCCCTTCGGGAGCATCAACAG
>CAZZPG010000156.1:0-4291 GCA_964655975.1 uncultured Flavobacteriaceae bacterium | reverse complement strand
ACGGTTCTAGTAGAAAAGGAGCAACAGGACCATCTTTATTACCAGATGGAGATGGTAAAGCAATTGCAACCAAAACTTTAGGAGCAGAAGGAATTAGAACCTTTATAGAAAACGGTACAGCAGGAGGTATGCCAGAATGGAAAGGAGTTTTGTCTGAACATCAAATTGAGTTGATGACTCGTTTCTTACAAGTAAATCCACCTGTAATTCCACCTTACGGAATGAAAGAAATGACTGCCTCTTGGAAACTAATTGTACCAGTAGCAGACAGACCAACCAAACCACAACACAAAAGAAATATTAAAAATTACTTTGGTGTAATTATGCGTGATGCAGGGAAAGTTGCTATTATTGATGGTGATACAAAAGAAAAAGTAGTCGTATTAAAAACAGGATTTGCAGTACATATTTTACGTACATCGTCTTCTGGAAGATATATCTATTCGGTAGGTAGAGATGGTAAAATTACCATGATAGATACCTACACTAAAACACCAACCATTGTTGCTGAAGTAAAAGGAGGGTTTGATTCTCGTTCTGTTGAAGTATCTAAATACAAAGGCTATGAGGATAAATACTTAGTATTTGGAGGCTATAGCCCAAGTCATATTGCCATTTTAGATGCACAAACTTTAGAGCCAATTAGCATAACCCCCACAGCAGGTAAAGCTTGTGACGGAGATAAAGAATATATAGAAGAAGCACGTGTTGCTTCTATTGTAGCCTCTCATACAGACCCTGTTTGGATTTGTAACGTAAAAGAAAGAGGAATGGTAGATATTGTAGATTATACCGATCCTAAAAACCCTAAAATTACTGAAATTCCAACAGCTCGTTTTTTACATGATGGTGGTTTTGATAGTACAGGACATTATTTCTTAGTTGCAGCAAATGCTTCAAATAAAATTGTTGTAATTGATGTACCTAATAAAAAATTAGTAAAAATCATTAAAACAGGAATTAAACCACACCCAGGTAGAGGAACAAATATTAAAAATAAATGGGGTAACCTATGGGTAACATCTCATTTAGGAGAAAATAAATTATCTTTTATTAAGACCAACCCTGGTAAAGGACAATGGACTGTTGTAAAAGAAGTTAAAGCCTCTGGTAACGGTGGTGGAGCATTATTTGTAAAATCTCATCCAAAATCTAAACACTTATGGGTAGATAGAACTTTAAACCCAGATGCTAAATTAAACTCTTCTGTAGATGTTTTTGATACTAATACATTAAAATTAATTAAAACATTACATGCTCCAAAAGGAGTAGATGGTAGAGCAGTTCATTTTGAGTATAATAAAGCAGGAAATGAAGTTTGGGTTTCTTACTTTATGGGTAAGAAAAATGCATTAGTTATTTATAATGACAAAACTTTAAAAGTAAAACAAATTATTCAAGGAGATTGGGTACAAAACCCAACGGGTAAGTTTAATGTGTACAATACTACACACGATATTTATTAATTTTTTAATAATTAATAGTTAAAACAGGCAAGTAAAAAAGATGCTTGCCTGTTTTTAAAAACATCAATCTAAAATTTTAACGGTAATAAAATGAGTAAATTATTTATCTCAATAGGAATAGTATTGCTTTTATTTGTCAATTCAACAAGAGCACAGCAACTTGTTGATTCAACCAAAGTAATAGATTTAGAAGAAGTAATTGTTACAGCACAATTTACACCTCAATCAGAAAAAAATGTAGTGTACAAGGTAAGAAGTATTAATAATGAAACCATTCAAAAAAAAGGAGCAAGTAATTTAAGAGAACTTTTTCAGCAGGAACTAAATATTAATTTAAACCAGAATTCTGTCTTCGGAACAAATATAGAAATTCAAGGAATTTCTAAAGAAAATATTAAAATTTTAGTAGATGGTGTGCCAGTTGTAGGACGTTTAAACGGTATTATTGATTTGAATCAAATTACTCTTTCAAATATAGAAAGAGTAGAAGTTATAGAAGGGCCTGTTTCTGTATATTATGGTACAGATGCTATGGGAGGAGTAATTAATTTAATCACCAAAAAAGAACAGAAAGAAAAATTTGAGGGTGTAATTACTGCTTCTTATGAAAATATAAATGCTGTTGATGTAAATACTTCTTTAGGAATTAAGTTTGGAAATAATACCTTTCGTGTAAATGGAGGAAAATATAATTTTAATGGATTATCTACCAATAAAAAAGCTAAAAGAAGTTTAAACTGGTCCGAAAGAAATCAGACTTTTGGAGGTCTTACATACATTTATCAATTTGAAAAAATGAAAATTAGATATAGTGGAAATATTTCTAATGAAGCACTTTTTTCTATTGGAGAATCTAAAAAAAACAGAAGAGGAAGAGTAAAAATTAAAGATGTAAATTATTATACCACACGTATAGATAACTCTATAAATGTACAGGGTAAAGTGGCTTCTAACAAGTTTTTAGATGTTACAGTATCATATTTAGATTACCAAAGATATCACAATGGGTATAATGTAAATCCTACAACTTTAAAAAGCACTATTTCTACAACAGATATTAAAGAAAATAATAGTGTAAAGTTTAACTATGGTGGTGTAAAAGCCCAATTAGGTAAAAGTGAATATTTAGAAAAACTAAACTATGCTTTTGGGACTGACTTAAATTTTGAAACCACAGAGGGAAGTAGAATTTTAGAAGGTAAACAAAAAATAAAAACCATAGCATTGTTTGGAAGCATTAATTATAAGATTACAGATAATTTTGAAATTCAACCAGCAGTAAGACAAACTTGGAATAACACCTATGGGTCTTTATTATCACCAGCTATAAATTCTAAAATAAAATTGAATGATAATAGTGTCTTACGTTTTTCTTATGCACAAGGGTTTAGAGCACCCTCTTTAAAAGAATTGTTCTTAGATTTTCATATATCTGCAGGACCAAAAACTTATATTATATCTGGAAATAAGGATTTAAAAGTAGAAAAATCTAATAGTTTTAACGTGCAATATTCATTTAAAAAGAAGTTAAGTGGACATAAATTTTATAGTATAGAACCCTCATTATTTTATAATGATATTTCTAACCTAATTGCGTTAAGCGAAATGGTAAATAATAACAGAAATTACATTAATATAGATAAATTTAAATCTTTAGGAGGTAAATTAGATATAGCTTTTCAACCTAATAAACAGTTATCTTTTAAAACAGGAGTTTCAATTATTGGACGCTATAATAAATATAATAAAAACACGAATTCAGATGAGTTTTTATACTCGCCAGAAGTAAGTTCTAATATTAATTATCAAGTAAAAAATAGAGGGCTAGGTTTTAATGTTTTTTATAAATTTTCTGGCAAAAGAACAGGCTTTATTACAGAAAGAAAAACAAAAAACTTAGTAAAAATAACCCGAAAAAGCTTTCATAATTTAGATGCTATGGTGTCAAAATCATTTTTTAAAAAAAGCCTACAAATTACAACTGGTGTAAAAAACTTATTTAATGTAGAAGATGTAGAAACTGTAAATGAAGTTGGGGCAGCACACTCTAGAGATATGCAACTTTGGGGACGCTCATTTTATATAAAAACACTATTTAATTTTTAAATAACTTTAATCAATCATAACTAAATTAATCAATCATGAAAAAAGTAATTTTTTTAACAGCTTTGGTGCTATTAATAGTCACCAACGCAATTGCACAACAGTTTGATGTGTCGGCAGAAATTAGACCCCGATATGAAAACAAACATGGATACAAAAACTTGATAACAACAAAAGCAGATGGTTCTAACTTTGTATCGCAACGTACACGTTTAAACGTAGGATTTAAAAACAAAAATTTAAGACTTTTTGTTTCTCTTCAAAATGTAAGAGTTTGGGGAGATGTAAGTACTTTATCTGCAGTAGATAGAGCTAATACCTTTCACCAAGCATGGGCAGAAGCACTACTCTCTAATAAAATTTCTTTAAAATTAGGAAGACAAGAAATTGTATATGATGATCATCGTATTTTTGGTTCTGTAGGATGGGCACAACAAGCACGTAGCCACGATGCACTTATTTTTAAATACACACCAAATACTACTAATAGATTAGATATTGGGTTTGCCTTAAACTCAGACTCTCAATCTGGTAAAGACCTTTTATATAGTAATGTTGCAGGATATAAATCGTTTCAATATGCTTGGTATCATGGTACATTTGATAATTTAGGATTGAGTGCATTACTTTTAAATTCTGGAAAAGAATATCTAAATAAAGATGGAAAACAAAATATAGATTATATGCAAACCATTGGTACTAGAGCTACATATAAACAGGGA
>CAZZPG010000155.1:0-4311 GCA_964655975.1 uncultured Flavobacteriaceae bacterium | reverse complement strand
TTAGTCAATGAACAACTTTTTTCTTATTTATTTTCTAAATGCACAACGGGTAAAAAAAGAAAAGAAATATCAATAAATTCTTAATTTTGTCAACAATAAATTAATAAAAAAAAGAAAAAAATTATGGCAGGAAAACCAGCAGCAACGGTAGGAAGCAACCATACATGTCCCATGTGTAGCGGTACTATTCCTCACGTAGGAGGTCCTGTAATTCTAGGTTCTCCAAATGTATTTATTAATGGGAAGCCCGTTGCTCGTATGGGCGATATGTGCACTTGTGTTGGTCCACCGGATACAATTGTGCAAGGAAATCCAACTGTTTTAATAAACGGAACACCAATTGCCTGTATGGGTGATATGACAGCTCACGGTGGCATAATTGTTTCCGGAGAAGCTAATGTAATTATTGGAAGTAGCACTCCTGATACTCCAAAAGCAACCATAGCTAAAGAAAGAATTCCTTTCCCTAAAATCACTATAAAAGACAGAGTTTTATCTAGTGTGTCAGGCAATGGAAAAAAACTAAAAGAAGCTAAAGAAAATCAAGAAAAAACAAAAAAAGAAAATAAAAATCATGGGTACATAGAAAACTATGAACTCAGCTTATAAGTTATGAAAATAAGTTATCCTTTAAAAGACATTAACGACAATAATATTACCCGATATTTAGGAAGTTCTAATCAATTTGGCTTCTACCCTATCAGTACTTTTAACACATGGCATGGCGGACTTCATTTAGAAAGTATGCTAGACGACATTTTAGCCATAGCAGACGGTAGAGTTATTGCCTATCGATTTTCTGAAAACTACAAAAGCTTTGTCTACGACCAAGATTTAAACGCTAAAAATGATAAAAATGGAAAATACGAATACTCTAATGACTTTGTCTTAATACAACACACCTACAAAATAGAAAAAAATGATGATAATAAAAAGGAATTTCTAATGACCTTTTACAGCCTGTATCATCATTTAATGGCTGAAACTGAAATAACAAAATACAAATGTATTATTCCTAAATTTCTAAGTAAAAACGAATATGTAGTAACAAGTAGAGACGGAAAACAAGGTTTAAATGCTCGAAAATTAACCGATAACGGCAAAATTGATTTCTCTGATAACGGTATTGATTTTGTTATTCCTAAAGGAAAAAAAGTTACCTTATACAAAACGGACGATAACAAAATAAAAAAAATAGGAAGCTATAAACGTATTATTTATACTGATGATGCAGGAGTTACCCATACAGAGGCATACATTCATACTGGAAGCAGAAAGGTTAAAAATACTACAACTACTGACCAATTAGAAATTACTACAACAGAAGATACTGACACAACTATTTTAGGTGCTAGAGTGCTAGAAGCAGATAACACATCGGCTATTTGCACTAAAATTATACCAACTGATGAAACTGTTCAAATAGACAAAACACACAAAGGAGATTTTTTTAAACTGCTAGACGGTAGCGGATATATACGCAAAAATCAATTATCTATAAAAGCCTATTTTGATGAGGATAATAGAACAAAAAATAGTATTGTAGCCTGTGATATTCCTGTAAAAGCAGGAGAAACCATAGGGTACACAGGTAAATTAGGTTTTAGAAAACACACATATTACAGTGCTTCTCATGTAGAAGTTTTCACAGCAGATAATGTAAACGATTTATTAAAAAATGTAAATGGAGACGGTAATAATGAAAAATTCTTTACCAAAATTAAAAAAGATACCAAGCTCAAAACAAACCTTACTTTTAATGTTAATTTAAAAAAAGGAACTCCCATTTCAATAGTAAAAATACAAGGAGAATACGTACAAATAAAAATCAACAAAATCAGTGCTATTTTAGAAAATAACGTTGATATTAAGTACATTGCAAAAGAAAAAAAATACATTGTTGCTTCTGATAAATTTAAGGAAGTAAACAAAAAATTTAACAACCTTTTAGAACCTACAACAAAGTTCAAACTCAGTGTCAATGTAAAAAGAGAACATTCAAATAAAAAATGGGATGAAGATGCAGGGAGAATTGTAACCTTTTATCCCAATGATTTTGGTGAGACCTATTGGATAACAAAAAACGCTTTACCTAAAAAAGCTAATGAAAGCAAAAAAAATAGTTTTCTTGACGCTTTAGCAAAAGAGAGGCTTACTAAAATTGACAATACCTTTGTTGCCAAACAAATATATTTCTTGCCTACATTTGCAAATATTATAGACACCACAGAAGAACCCGAAGAAGCCAGCAAAGAAGACCTATTGCATAATTTATTAGACACAAAAGAATTAAAAGTAGGCGCTAAAGTATTATTAAGCCAAAACACTAGCAAGGCATATGTAGAACCACCTGAAAATACATCAGACAAAGAAGAGGTAACCGTTAATAAAGAAGTGATGGTTGACCTGCGTAATTTTAAAAAAGTAAAAGACAACAATGACAAAACTTACTACAAAATTACCTGCTCTTATTACAACGATTACAAAAAAGAAACACGAAAAGGCTGGATAAAAGAAGATGATTTAGAACGTTTTAGTGCTTATAATTGGGAAGAATTCGGGTTTAAAGCACTTGATGCGGGTAGTGAGTATATTTACAGCATACAAGATGTGTTAGATAAAAAAGAAAATTCTGAATTTATCAAAGGTATTTGGGAACATGTTGATACTACTGATAAAGATACTAACAAGAAAGATAATATATTAACCGAAAAAGAATTAAAAGACGCTTTTAAAAACCTTGAAAAAGCAGAATATCTATCGCGTTTAGTCTGTAAGCACAAAAACGAATGGTCGTATACTTTTGACCAAATAAAATCAGAAATAGAACAAATCTACGATTTTGGTATAAAAAAGGAAAAAGACAGAAAAGAAGCCGAAGAACTCAAAGAAACTAAGAAGAATAGACTTGAAGAACTTAAAGAAAAAGTTGAAAACCTAATGTTTTGGAATGAAGCTAAATCACTAGCCGTTAGCGAAACTGAAAATACAGAAACACCAAAAGAAACTGAAAAAAGAAGTTTTTTACTTGACGAAGACAAAACAACTGAAAACACAAAGGAAAATTTAACACCTAAAAGAGTATTTCCAACAGATGAAGTCTGGCACTTCCACCCTATTGCGTTTGTCGAACATATGAAGATGATAGTGGTTAAAGAAGATATTGATTTGTCTGACAAAGTAATTTGGATATCTCAATTTAATAAGGAAGAAAACGGTAAACGAGATGGTTGTTGGCGTACATGTTATAAAATATTAATAAATAGCGGATTACCAGAAAAGTCTGGCTACAATATAAATGTAATTCAAACAATAAAAGAAGATAGTATAAATAAAACATACTCTATCATAGATAAAGAGAACTTAAAACAAAGTATTGACTATATAAATTCAGAATTAGAGAAAAACAACCCCGTAATTGTAGGTTTGCACTACAAATTTGGTTATAAAGGTAACACAGACAATACTACTGACCATTTTGTTGTGATAATTGGTAGAGGTTATGAAAATTCAGCTCAATATTTTAGATATTATGAAGTTGGAACTGAACATCCTAAGAAAGGTAAGAATATTAATAATAGACTATTTGTACAAGATGATTTAACAATAAAAGGAGGTAAATACATTATCAGCCAAGTTCGAAGAAATAAATAAATAAAAAATGAAACAAATAATAATTTTATCTATTATACTACTATTAGGTAGTTGTAAAACAGAAGTGTCAAGTAATATAAAACAAAACAATCTTAGTATAAAAAAAGATACTATTATTGAGCTTGATAGTACATCTATTATAAATTTTATTTCAAATAAAAAATGGGTATATACACAAAAAGACAGCACTTTAAGTGATAAAACCTTTGTTGTGAATAACAATACAATAATTTATGACAATAGTATAGAACCTATATTATGTGAAATATCATCTTTTAAAAAAATAAAAAAAAATAAATATGAAATAATTGTAAAAAAGGAATGTTATAGCAAATTTTATTTTGAAATTATAGATATAAAAAAAGAAATAGTTCTTTGGGAGTATGTTAATTTATATATGAATATTAATGATCGAGAATTATTGATAACTAAACCTTATAAATAAATACTGCTTAGAACAAAGCATATACGTAATTGCGGTTTTGGTGCTTAAATCAAAAGTTTATATCTTTGAGCAAAGTGTAGTGAAAGACCGAAAGTTTTTGCATTTAAAGTCCACAAATACGCATATACAAACCGTCAGACTGTCTAAAAACCTCGCTTTTTTTTGCCGATAAATTTTCAATTTAATTTGTTTATTTCATTGATATTTTGTAT
>CAZZPG010000154.1:0-4445 GCA_964655975.1 uncultured Flavobacteriaceae bacterium | reverse complement strand
TTTTTTTAAAATCTTCTTATGTTTTTTTTGATGTTGTTTCCATTTTTTTCTTGCTAAAAATACTATTCTAAAGATACATATTTTACTCTTAAAAAAAAATTTTTATTTATTTTTTTTTTAAAATTACTAAATTAAAGAATATATCTAAATTCTAATTTTTACCTTTGTTGTCATTTTATGAAAAAAATGTTTTTATGAAAAAAATAATTTACTCTCTCTTTTTATTAATCTCTACAACTTTATTTTCTCAAAAAAAATACACTAAAGAAATAAGTTTAGTAGATGATAATGATTTGTTTACTTCTATTTATAATGATAGATATTATACTAATGGACTTTTTATTTCTTATCGTTATTTATCTAAAAAGACATCAAAAAAATTAGATAAAAAAATTATTGAATGGCAAATTGGGCACTATATGTACACTCCGTATGTTGCAATTATTTCTGATGTTTTTTTGCATGATAGACCTTTTGCTGCGTATTTATATAGTAGTTATGGTATTAATTATGTCTTTAAAAATAATCAACTTTTAAATGCTTCATTACAAATTGGTGTAATTGGTTCTAGTGCATTTGGTAAAGAATTACAAGATTTTATTCATAATATTTACAATTTTAAAGAAGCTGTTGGATGGAAATATCAAATAAAAAATGCTTTAGGAATCAATTTAAATGTAGATTATACAAAATTTATTACCAAGGATAGCTCTAATCATTTTGATATAAATTGGGTAAATACTGCAAAAATAGGCACTATTTTTATTGATATTTCTACAGGTTTTTATGGTAGAATTGGTTTTAATCCTTTGCAAAAACTTAGTAATTCTATAGCTTTTCATACCAATTTAAATAATCAAAAAACAAACTACCAAAGAAAAGCAGAGTCTTTTATTTACATAAAACCCACTGTGAGTTATGTATTGTATGATGCCACTATACAGGGTAGTTTTTTAAATAAAGGAAGTGTTGTAACTAAAGATTTGATTTCTTTAAAATTTGAGTTAGAAATTGGTTTTCGTTTTACTGTCAATCGGTTTAACTTTGGTTATTTTTATCATTATCATACTAATAAAATTAAGAATTTACGTTTTAATAATGGTAATTATTACGGACAAGTAATGATTAATTATTTACTGCATTAATCAACAAAAAAATCATTTTTAAAACCTACTAAATATAGTTTTTTTTGAGCTCTTGTAAGTGCTGTGTATAACCATCGTAAATATTCTGTAGAGATTCCTTCTGGCAAATAAGGTTGTTCTATAAAAACTGTTTTCCATTGACCTCCTTGAGATTTATGACAGGTCATTGCGTAAGAAAACTTTATTTGTAATGCGTTAAAGTATATATTTTTTTTAATTGCTAAAAACTGTTTGTACTTAGATTTTTCATCTGCAAAATCTTCTTTTACAGCTTCGTATAATTTAGTGGATTCTTTATAAGATAAAGACGGACTCTCGCTTGCTAAAGTATCTAATAATAGAACTGTTTCGAAAGGAGCTTGGTTTGGATAATCTATCATTCTAATTTCTACTTCTGCAAAACGAAATCCGTATAATTCTTTAATTGTATTGATACGCATTACCTCACAAATATCTCCATTAGCTATAAATCCTGCAGATGAATTTTCTTTTAACCAAAAATAATTATTTTTTACAATCATAATATAATCTCCTGTAGAAATTTCGTTTTCTTGTCCTCTTATATGTACTCTAATTTGCTCATTATATTGATTAGCTCTTTTATTAGAACGTACAATAAATGCGGTATCTTCAACTCCTGCAGAATCATAAGAAGAATGAATGGCATCTTGTATATCATATCCATCTTCTAATCTTACAACATCTGGATAATCAATATTAAATTGAAAATTAATAGCATTATTTTGTAACAACATGCGTAAATATGTAGCATTGGCAAGAATTCCTGAGTTTTTGTGCTGACGCATTACTTCATCCAACTCAATTTCTATAATATTTTTATGATAGTTAAACTCTAATCTACTTGCTTCTAAAGCAGGACTCATTTGTAGCTTTACGGGGGGTAGTTGTGCAGTATCTCCAATAAAAACTAGCTTGCAATTTTTACCAGAATATACATAGTTAATTAAATCTTCAAGCAAAGAACCTGTTGCAAATAAATTATTATTTTGTGATGCGTCTGGAATCATAGAGGCTTCATCAACAAAAAAAATAGTATTAGTATGTTTATTTGGCTGTTTTACAAAATCTACAGAACCGTTAGATTGCTTTTTAGGAAAATATATTTTTTTATGAATAGTTAATGCTTGTCTTTTAGAATAAACAGCTATTACCTTTGCAGCTCTCCCTGTGGGAGCTAACAAAACTGCCTTTTTCTTTACCAACCAAAGGTTATTTACTACTGTACTTATAATGGTGGTTTTTCCTGTACCTGCGTATCCTTTTAGTAAAAAAATAGACTGATTGTCTTTATTAAAGATAAAATCTGCCAACAAATGTAGTAACTTTGCTTGTTTTACTGTTAGTACGTATGGAAATTTCTTAACAATTTCTTTGTGAAAATCTTTAGTTTTTTGAATCATAAAAAAGATAATAATAACAAAGATACATTGATTTTTAAATAAAAATTTTTATCATTAAAAAAAAATTGTAAATTTGCGTTAAGACTATTAAATATATATACCAATGAATTTATTTGTAATGATTTTCGCAGCAACTCTTGCTGTAGTTCTTGTGGCTTACTTACTTGTTAAGTATTTACCCTTAAAATTAAGGTGGCTTGTATCACTATTATTGTTAGTATTAGCAGCTTTTTTAGGATATAAAATTTATGTAGGTATTATGGCTCCTATTAAATTTAATAAAGAAAAAAAAGTGCGTTTTGCTAAAGTAATTAAAAATTTAAAGATTATTAGAGATGCAGAAGTAGCTCATTTTCAAGTAACTGGCCGTTATACAAGAAATAAAGAAGGTTTAATACAATTTATTGATACTGCCAAGTTTGCCTTAACAAGAACTTATACAGAAGTAAAAACTGTTGATACTGGTGGAGGAATTACAAAAGACATAGAGGTAAGAATAATAGATACTACTGGTTATGAACCTGTTATTAAAAAATTTAAGAATAGAGACTATAAAAACATGTTTAAAGTACCTGGAGTAGTTGGAAAAGAATTTAGTTTAGATACAGGAATGACAGAAAAAGTAGTTGGATTAAAAGTACCTACTTTTGAAGCAAAAACGGATAAAGAATCTGTTTTAATAGGTATGAATAAAGATTTAATTAGAGTAGAGAAAGAAGATATTAGAACAGACCATGTTAAAGGAGAATTTATTTCTGTAGGATCTTTAGAAGAAGTAACCACAGGTGGTAACTGGCCTCCATCTTATGATAAGGATGACAAAAAAGACAAATAATTCTAAAAACAGTATTTTTAAGAAATTATCCATCCAATTTAGTTTGGATGGATTTTCTTTTTGTATACTAGATAATCTACAAAAAATAACACATTTTTCTGAAGTTATTTTTAACACCAAATTAGCTACACCACAAGAATTACTATTTAAAATAGAAACTACATTTAAAAAAGAAGAAGTATTACAACAAGACTTTTCTACTGTTTTAGCCATACATCAAAATAAATTATCTACCATAGTTCCTACTATTTTTTTTGATAAAAATGAATTAAAAAGCTACTTAAACTTTAATGCTAAAACCTTAAAAACTGATCTTTTTTCTTTTGATAATTTAAATAATATTGATGCTAAAAATGTGTACATTCCTTATATAAACATTAACAATTATCTATTTCAACATTTTGGTGAGTTTGAGTACAAGCATTACACTTCTATCTTGATAGATAAATTAATAGCTAAAAACCAATCGTCTGCAAAAAAAATGTTTGTATATGTGTCTAAAAATACTTTAAATATTGTTGTATTAGAAAACAAACAATTACTACTTGCCAATACCTTTTCTTTTCATACCAAAGAAGATTTTATTTATTATATCTTATTTGTTGCTAAGCAACTAAAATTAGATACAGAAAAATTTGTTCTTTCTTTTTTAGGTGATATTGAAAAAGATTCAGAAATTTATAAAATTACTTACAACTACGTTAGATATATCAATTTTTACGAGAGTAAAAACTCTTTTTTAAATAAAAAACAATTTACTAAACATCCTCATTTTATTTTAATAGAATAATATGCGTATCATTTCTGGAAAATATAAAGGAAGAAAACTAGTTGCACCAAAAAAACTACCTGTACGCCCAACTACAGATATGGCAAAAGAATCTTTATTTAATATTATTAATAATTTATATTATTTTGATGATATTTCTGTAATTGATCTGTTTGCAGGTACAGGAAATATTAGTTATGAATTTGCTTCACGTGGTACCAAGGAAATTTATGCCATCGATGCTCATTTTGGATGTATAAAATATATTAACTCTA
>CAZZPG010000153.1:0-4467 GCA_964655975.1 uncultured Flavobacteriaceae bacterium | reverse complement strand
TAATAAAACACCAAAACAACGTCAAATTTGGAATATGGTGTATGGGATTACCTCTAGTTTAGGAATGTTAGCATATAGTAGGACTCATGAGGCTGAGGCCGATAAATTAGGTCTTGTTTTTATGATAATGGCAGGATATAATGGGCAAGAAGCTGTAAATGTATGGATAAGAATGAGTAAAAGAAAAGGAGCAGGAAAAACACCTCCAGAGTTTTTGAGTACACATCCTTCAAATCAAACAAGAATACGGACATTACGTAACTATTTACCACAAGCAAAAAAATATGCAAAAAAGTTTAACTCAAAATTTAATGCAAAAAAACTAAAACAAATAAACAAATAGAACACTATTTTATTTAAGCCATTCTTAAAATATTGAATGGCTTTTTTATGAATAAAAATAATTACATTTTGAAAGAACAATTACAAAGAGGAGATAAAAAATTAACGAATGCATGGGCGTTTTATGACTGGGCAAATTCAGTTTATTCATTAGTAATTTCCACAGCAGTTTTTCCTATTTATTATAGTGGATTAACACAATCTGAAGGGTTTGCAAATGCAGAAGGGAAAATAGAATTTTTAGGAACATTATGGAGACCAACCACATTGTATAATTATGCGTTGGCATTATCTTTTTTAATTGTTGCATTTATTTCCCCTATGCTTTCTGGAATTGCAGATTATGTAGGAAATAAAAAATTTTTTTTAAAAAGTTTTTGCTTTTTAGGATCAATCTCTGTTATGAGTTTGAGTTTTTTTACAGGTAAAGATACACTTTGGGTAGGAATTATCTTTTCAATTTTTGCAAGCATAGGTTTTTGGGGAAGTATTGTTTTTTACAATGCATATTTACCAGAAATTGCATATCCAGAACAACAAGATAATGTAAGTGCAAAAGGTTTTATGTTAGGTTATCTGGGGTCAGTAATTCTATTAATTATTTGCTTGGTGTTAATTGAATCGAATGTTTTTGGGTTATATGATAAGCAAATGGGTTCTCAAATATCATTTATTTTAGTAGGTATTTGGTGGCTAGGTTTTGCTCAAGTTACCTATAAAAGATTACCAGATGATGAAAAAGTAAGTTTACCAAAAGATAACTATTTAAAAAAAGGATTACTAGAAATAAAACAAGTAGCTAAGGAATTATTTTCATACCAAGAATTAAAAATATTTTTAATTGCTTTTTTTTTATTAAGCATTGGTGTTCAGACAATTATTTTAATGGCAGGTATTTTTGGTGTAGCATTAGGTTTACCAACACTAAACCTTATTGGAACTATTTTAATTGTTCAATTAGTTGGTATTTTAGGAGCATATTTGTTTTCAAGATTATCAAGTAAAATAGGAAATATAAAAACCATAAAAATTATAATTTTTATTTGGGCTGTTATCTGTTTTATAGGGTTTAATTTAACTAAAGAAATGCCAAATGTAGCTATTTATTTTTATATTTTAGGAGGCTTAATAGGATTAGTTATGGGAGCAATACAGTCTTTAGCAAGATCTACATATTCTAAGTTATTACCAAAAACAGATGACACTACTTCTTACTTTAGTTTTTTTGATGTAACAGAAAAAATAGCCATTGTAGTTGGTATGGTAACCTATGGAGTTTTAATTGCATTGACTGGCTCTATGCAGTGGAGTGTACTAGCTTTAGGTGTTTTTTTTATAGCTTCTTTTTTAGTAATAAACACTATGAAAAAAACCAAATATGTAAAATAGAGGTTTATTGCACTTTGTAAACAATACCTTTTTGTTTAAATTTTGAAAATCCAATTTTGGCAGTAAAATTATACGAAGTATCTGTAACTTTAGTAATTTGAACAAAAATAGAATTTTTATCGAGTTCATTTTTAGGAGATTTCATCTGTAAAGTATAGTAAAAATTATTTTTCCATTTAATGTATAAAGTATCAATATGTTTTATTGTTTTTTTGCCAGCAACTGTTTCTATACTTGTATATTCTTCAATTTGTAAATTATTTATACGAGTAATAATGGTTTTACTATACCCTTTAGATGCAGGAATTTCAAAAACACCTTGTTTAAAACGTGTAGCATCATTTTTTTTAATTTCTGATGAACAAGAAACAAAAATAATAGTAAAAAAACTTACTGCTAAAGTTGTCATAAAAAAGTTAAACATAAGTATTATTTAATTTATTAGTGTTCGATAAAAGTACAGATTTTATTTAGAACACACCTTTTTCTCAATAAAATCGTTTCTTGGTTACATCAAATAATGCACTTTATTGTAAGTTAAAATGGCTGATGTAGCTGTTATAAGTTAGCATTATTGTTAACGTTTTTTAAGTGATAAATAACACTTTTAATTTTTTTATTAAACACAAATAGTTACTTCTTATTATTTTTAGCCTCAATCCACTTACCCATATATTTAGAGGCATGTAAAGTTTGATGTTGCAATAAATTACCTATAAAATTTTGTTTTCTGTGGCGTTCTAAATTTTGATAAATTTCATGAATTTGATTGATAAAAGGAGCTTCTAATTTCTCTCTATCATAGATTTGATTGATGATGTGAATACCATTTTTTTGAGCGCCCATCCAAACAGATTTGTTTGTATACAATTCAATTGCTTTCTTAGAGAAAGTAGTAAAATCATCAGTTATAAACCCATTCCAAGGTAAATTTTTGTGCATTCCTTCTGCCCCAATTGTGGTAGTAATACTTGGTGTGCCACATACCATAGCTTCAGTCAGTTTTCCTTTTATGCCTGCTCCAAAACGGATGGGTGCCATTACTACTTTTGCATTTTTAACCACTTTTTTTGCATCTCTGGTAAATCCCTTTATCAAAAAACCGTCTTTTTTATGGTGTAATTGTTGTATTTGCTGGGTAGGATATGCCCCGTAAATATGCAATTCTGCTTTTGGTAGTTCTTTTTTAATACTTTTCCAAATAGTATTTTTTAATTGTAAAATAGCATCAACATTAGGTTTATGTAAAAAATTACCAATGGTTACAAAATGTTTTCGTTTTTTAAAAGGCTTCCAATTTTGAGTAATCTTATCATCAATATTATCTAATAAAAAAGGCAAATGATAAAGAATATTTTTATCAATTTTAAAAGTATTTTGTAACAAATCTATTTCAAAAAAAGAAATAATTAAAGAAATATCGCATCGTAAAATTGAGGCAATTTCTCTTTTAGTAATAGTAGCAGTTAGCAAATCATCCAAAGAAAAGAGAATTCCTTTTTTAATTGCTTCATGTCTTGTTTTTCTAAGTGAATGTAAATCTTCTGTATCTAAAACTCTAAGTGCTTTAGGACAATATTCTGCAACACGCCAACCAAATTGTTCTTCGGTCATAAACCGATCAAAAACCACGATGGTAGGATGTAGGTTTTTTACAAAATCATCAAAAGAAATATCATTTAAAACAATAGAAACCTCATCAATTCCAAACAAAGATAAATCGGTAGCTTTTTCATTTTTAACGGAAGTAGAGGCAAAGGTAATTGTGTAATTTTGAGTTAAAAAAAGACGAATAAGTTGCATCATTCTACTGCCAGCAGCAGAAGAATTGGGTTCTACCCAAACCGTGCCAATAATTAAAACGGAGTGTTGCAATTATTTAAGTCTTTGTTGGTACGCTTTTCTTTTTGTAGTAGCCCAATTTTTTATCATTTTTATTTGTTTTTGGGTTAATCGTGCTTCTTCATGCATCAATAAATACGATTTTAGAGGCATTTCTTTATCATCTAATTCTTCTATAATTTCTTCTAATTTATGTTCTCTTTTTTTTATAGAATATGATTGCCATTCAGAAAAATTTAATTCTTTTTTACCTTTAATTATATGTGTTGAAATTTTAAAACTTAACGGGGCAATTTTACTATACCAAGGGTATTTAGTGCTATTAGTATGACAATCTGCACAAGCCTTTTTTATGATTTCACCAATTTCTGATGGAGCATTAGTATCTGCCAAAAACGGAGCTAATTTCATATCACCTTCATTTTTATCTGGATGAAAAAATTGAAGAGTTACAAATAAAATGACCAAAGGTGCTATGATATATTTTACAAATTGTTTTCTCATGGTTTTTGAGTTTAAATGCTAAAAAGAACAAATGTACTAAGCTATGGCAAAAAACCAACAAGAATATGTATTTTTGTTTCCTTTTTAAAATGAAAATTAAAATGAAATACGACATCATTATTATAGGTTCTGGTCCTGGAGGTTATATTGCCGCAGTAAGAGCCTCTCAGTTAGGAAAAAAAGTAGCCATTATAGAAAAGTATAACACCTTAGGAGGTACTTGTTTAAATGTAGGTTGTATCCCCTCAAAAGCTTTGTTAGACTCCTCTCATCATTATTATGATGCAGTTCATCATTTTGATACACACGGAATTTCTATTGAAAAACCAACCATAGATTTTGGTAAAATGGTAGCTCGTAAAGAGAATATAGTTTCTCAAACCACTGCTG
>CAZZPG010000152.1:0-4470 GCA_964655975.1 uncultured Flavobacteriaceae bacterium | reverse complement strand
AGGTTTTTTGGTAAATTTGTAAAAAGAGCTTTAATTTGATCTGGGGTCATTTTAGCCGATTGCATATCAAATATACTAACTCCTAACATAGATGATACTACCAAACTGATAATTAAAAATAAAATTCCCCAAATGGTAAATTGTAATAAACCTGCAGAAGCATTTCCAATAATTTTACCTAACATTAATTGAAAAGGTTTTACTGATGATACAATGATTTCAATAATTCTACTGGTTTTTTCTTCGATAACACTACGCATTACCGAGTTTCCGTAAATAATTACAAACATCATTAACAGGTAACCTGCCATAGTTCCTACTCCTATTTTTATTCCGTTAATGAGTTTTGATGATTGCTCGCCAGAGAAATTAAACATTTTAATATCTGTTTTAATTTTTGAAGCTTTTATTTTTGCTAAATTGATACCTAATTTGGTCATCTTTAAATTCTGCAATCTATTATTTATATTTCGCTCAATATTTTCGATAACATTAAAACCTGGTGATTCTTTTGAATAAAATTCTATTGATTTTGCTAAAATTTCTAAACTATCTTTTTTAGGAAGTACAAGCACACCATAATAATACCCTTTTTCTACTTGTTTTTTGGTTTCTTCTACTCCTAATTTTGTGTAATCGAGGTATTTTACGGTTTTAGTATCTTTAAAATATTCTTTAGAAAACAATTCAGAATTATCTACAAATAGTATTTTTTTAATATCTTTTTCGTTCTGCTTAGTTAAAAAAGCAATTAAAAGCCCCATTCCTACCATAATTAACGGACTTAAAAACGTCATAATAATAAAGGTTTTATTTCTAACCTTTGCAATAAACTCACGTTTAATAATTAATTGTAATTTGCTCATTTTCTTAACTATTTTTATTGACTGCAGCGATAAAAATATCGTTGGCACTAGGTACTAATTCTACAAAATGCTGTACTTCTCCTTGAGTGGTTAAAAACGATAATAAGTCATTTGCAGAATTTTGCCCATTTATTTTTACGTTTAATTTTAATCCATCATTTAGCAGTTTAAAATTGGCATCTGCAACTTCAAAAGTTTCTTTTAACTTTTGAGTTACCTCTTGTTTATTTTCAGTTTTCAACCCAATTTGAAACGTATGAGTCCTAAATTGACGCTTAATATCAACTAACTTACCATCTAAAATTTTATTTCCATGATCTATTAATGCAATACTATCACACATTTCTTCTACGGATTCCATTCTGTGTGTAGAAAAAATAATAGTAGCACCTTTATCACGTAATTGTAAAATTTCTTCAGCAATTAACTTAGCATTTATTGGGTCAAAACCAGAAAAAGGCTCATCAAAAATCAATAATTTTGGTTGATGAAGTACCGTGACAATAAATTGTACTTTTTGTGCCATTCCTTTTGACAGTTCTTCAACTTTCTTATCCCACCAATCAGCAATATCAAATTTATCAAACCAATATTTTAAACGTTTTTTAGCCTCTTTTTTAGACAATCCTTTTAATTGTGCTAAATACAAAACCTGCTCGCCTACTTTCATGCTTTTATACAAACCACGTTCTTCTGGCAAATACCCAATATGCTCTATATGACTAGGTTGCAATGGTTCTCTATCTAAAATTATCGAGCCACTATCTAGCATAGTAATTTGATTGATAATTCTAATTAATGATGTTTTTCCTGCTCCATTTGGCCCTAACAAACCGAAAACACTTCCTTTAGGAATTTCTAAGGAAATATTATTTAATGCAGTAAAATCTCCATAAGTTTTTACTACGTTCTTAATTTCTAACAAGTTACTCATTAAATTGTATTGTTGATTTTTTTACTATTTTCAAAAGAAATTTATTGCTACAAACTTACATCTTTTCTAAAGATTTGTAGTAAAATTGATAATATGTTACATATTTTTATTAAAATTTATTATGCACGCATAGTATTTTTTTATATATTTGGCATTAATGGAAAAAGACAAATCTATAGATCATCAATTAAGAGCTACATGGCAAGCAGTTGCAAAACTTTATAATGAACAGGCTGCAAAGTTTGACAGTACCATGGCTACTGCCTTTGTTTTATTAAACATAGATTATGATAAAGGTACACCTTCTACTGCATTAGGTCCATTAATGGGAATGGAGCCTACCAGTCTTTCTAGAATTTTAAAAACTATGGAAGATAAAAAGGCTATTAAAAGAGAAAAAAATCCTGATGATGGTAGAAGTGTCATCATAAAACTAACAGCGTACGGAAAAGAGATGAGAGAACTCTCTAAAAAATCTGTATATCAATTTAATAATACCGTAAGAGAATATATTTCCCTTGAAGAACTAGAAAGTTTCTTTAAAGTAACATCAACCATCAACAAACTCATCGCAGATAAAATGATTTATAAAAACATCAACAAAAAAGCTGTATAAAAACAAAACAAATGACAAGAAGAATTAAAAAAGTAGCAATTATCGGTTCTGGTATTATGGGAAGTGGTATTGCGTGTCATTTTGCTAACATTGGCGTAGAAGTTCTATTATTGGATATCGTTCCAAGAGAATTAAACGACAAAGAAAAAGCAAAAGGAGTAACCTTAGAAGATACTGTAGTACGTAATCGTTTGGTAAACGATGCTTTAAAAACTGCTCTAAAATCAAAACCCTCCCCTATATATTCACAAAAATTTGCCAATAGAATTACTACTGGTAATTTAGATGATGATTTACACAAAATAAAAGAGGTAGATTGGATAATGGAAGTAGTTGTAGAACGATTAGACATTAAAAAAATCGTTTTTGAAAAGATAGAAAAGTACAGAACATTAGGTACATTGATTACCTCTAATACCTCTGGAATCCCTATCAAATTTATGAACGAAGGACGAAGTGAAGACTTTCAAAAACACTTTGCAGTCACACACTTTTTTAACCCACCAAGATATTTAAAATTATTCGAAGTAGTTCCAGGTCCAAAATGCACCCAAGAAGTTACAGATTTCTTGATGATGTATGGCGATAAGTTTTTAGGAAAAACATCGGTTTTAGCCAAAGACACACCAGCTTTTATTGGAAATAGAATCGGTATTTTTGGTATTATGAGTTTGTTCCATATTGTAAAAGAAATGGGATTAACCGTAGAGGAAGTAGATAAATTATCCGGACCCGTTATTGGACGACCAAAGTCTGCAACCTTTAGAACCATTGATATTGTTGGGTTAGACACCTTGGTTCATACTGCAAATGGTGTAAAAGACAACTGCCCTAATGATGAAATGAGAGAGCAATTTGTAATTCCAGATTTTGTAAACAAAATGATGGAAAATAAATGGTTAGGAAGCAAAACCAAACAAGGGTTTTATAAAAAGACAATCAATAAAGAAGGTAAAAAAGAAATTTTAGCCTTAGACTTAAATACCTTAAAATACAGAAGTAAAAAAAGAGCAAAATTTGCCACTTTAGAACTCACAAAAACTATTGATAATGTAACCGACAGGTTTAAAATTTTAGTTGGAGGAAAAGACAAAGCAGGAGAATTTTATCGTAAATCTTTTACAGCACTTTTTGCCTATGTTCAAAACCGTATTCCAGAAATTTCTGACGAATTGTACAGAATAGATGATGGTTTACGTGCAGGTTTTGGGTGGGAACATGGTCCTTTTCAAATTTGGGATGCTATTGGTGTAAAAAAAGGTATCGAACTAATGAAAGCTGAAGGGTTAGAACCCGCCTTATGGATTAAAGAAATGCTTGCCAGTGGTTCAACTTCTTTTTACACAGTAAGAGATGGTGCTACTTATTATTATGACATCCCAAAGAAAACACAAACTAAAAAACCAGGGCAAGATTCATTTATCATTTTAGATAATATCAGAAAATCATCAGCAGTATTTAAAAATTCTGGCGTGGTGGTAGAAGATTTAGGAAATGGTATTTTAAATGTAGAATTCCAATCTAAAATGAATACCATTGGAGGTGATGTATTAGCAGGTTTAAACAAAGCTATTGATATTGCCGAAAAAGATTTCCAAGGATTAGTAGTAGGTAACCAAGGAGCTAACTTCTCTGTTGGAGCAAACATCGGAATGATTTTTATGATGGCAGCAGAACAAGAATATGACGAACTAAATATGGCTATCAAATACTTTCAAGACACAATGATGCGTATGCGATATTCTGCAATTCCTACCATAGCAGCGCCTCACGGAATGTCGCTTGGTGGTGGTTGCGAACTTTCAATGCATGCAGATAAAGTAGTTGCCGTAGCAGAAACATATATAGGACTTGTAGAGTTTGGTGTTGGAGTAATCCCAGGAGGAGGTGGCTCAAAAGAAATGACTTTAAGAGCTTCAGATTCTTTCAAAAAAGGAGATGTAGAATTAAACACTTTACAAGAAAATTTCTTAACTATTGCTATGGCAAAAGTAGCTACTTCAGCCTATGAAGCGTTTGATACTGGCATCCTTCAAAAAGGAAAAGATATTGTG
>CAZZPG010000151.1:0-4480 GCA_964655975.1 uncultured Flavobacteriaceae bacterium | reverse complement strand
CTTGGAAAATTAAACATTATGTACTATCTATTACCATACCAAATGATGATGTAAAAACTGTTGTTAAGATAAAGAAAAAAAAAGACTCACTATATTTACAGAAGTTTGATACTATCTCTAAAAGTATGTAAGTTCAAATTTACAAGATTTAATTAATCTATAGTCTTTTCTAAAACAGTATTATTTACTGTTTGATAAACTAATGAGAAATCAAACCCTTTTCTTAATAAAAAATCTACAAGTTTTTTTTTCCTTTTAAAAAGGTTTGGCTCTTTTATAGTTTTATTTTTTCTTTCTGTAATAGTAATAATTGTTTGTAAATATTCTGTTTCATCTATTTCTTTTAAAGCACTATTAATATTATATACAGAAATATTTCTATATTTTAATTCTCTAATTATCCGTTGTTTCCCCCATTTTTTGATTCTAAATTTTCCTCTTGCAAAACTTTTAGAAAATCGTTCTTCATTTAAAAAATTATATTGAATTAAATACAACAAAATAAGTTCTTTGGCTTCAAATATTAAATTATAATTACTCATTTTTTGTTCTACTTCTTTATGACATCTATCTTGATAGATACAAAAATTTTCTAGCTTTTTTTTTATTTCATCAACAGTAAAACTCTTTTTTTTATACATAAAACTCTTTTTCTATAAACCAAACCTTGTTTTCAAAGATATTTTAAAGCTACTTATCTAGAATAGTTCTTACAAAACCCATTATTAAATTAGTTGATCCAACATTTTTATTAATAAAATTTCTATTAATATTTCCTGTCATATTTCTATAACTTACATCATATTTCATCTTTTTAAAAATAGCTGTAAATTCTTGCTGATTTGTAATAGATATACAACCTTTTAAAGTAACCAGTTCTGTTGCTTCTTTAAATTTTTGATAATTATTACCCCCAAAAACAACTGGAATACCAAAAACGGCAGGTTCTAAAAGATTGTGCAAACCCGTTTTAAAGCCTCCTCCTACATAAGCCACATCTGCATAGGTATAAATTTTGGTTAAAATTCCAACAAAATCAACAATAAAAACATTATAATCTTCTAAATTTTTGTTTGCTTTTTCTGAAAACAAAACTACTTTTTTTTGAATAGAATTTTTAAGATATGCTATTTCTTTAGGATGAATATTATGAGGTACAATGATAAATTTTTCATCCCCTAAAGCATCATTATTAATGTAGTTTACTAGCAATTTTTCATCTTCTTTCCAAGAACTACCCACCACTATGGTATATTGATGGTTTTTAAATGTTGAAATAAAATCTAAGGTATTATCTTGTTGTAAAATTTCACTTACTCTATCAAAACGAGTATCTCCACTTACGGTAACATTGGTAAAATTAATAGAGTTGAGCAACTTTTTAGAAACCTCATTTTGTACAAAAAAATGAAAAAATGTTTGTAAGGATTTTCGCATAAAACCACCATAAAAATTAAAAAAGGATTGTTGATTTCTAAAAATTCCTGAAACTAAAATAGTTGGAGTATCATTTAATTTTAACTCTTTCAGTAAATTAGGCCAAAACTCATATTTAATAAAAATAGCTAAATTTGGATGTATTTGAGTTACAAGTTTCACGGCATTTTCTTTACTATCTAACGGTAAATAACAAACAACGTCTGCCAAAGTATAATTTTTTCTGATTTCATAGCCTGAAGGGGAAAAGAAACTGATAATTATTTTATAATTTAAAAATTCTTTCTTAATCCTCTCAATAATAGGTCTTGCTTGCTCAAACTCACCCAAAGACGCTACATGAAACCAAACTACTTTATCTGATTTTTTTATTGATGATAATTTTGTAAAACTTTCTTTCCTTCCGTCAACAAAAAGTTTTATTTTTTTATTGAATAGTGCAACAATCTTTAAAAAGAAAGATGCAAAAAAAATAAGTATACTGTATAAGAAATTCATTCAATAGGATTCTGCTTTTGTAGGAAGACAATTTTAATCTGATAATTGGTAAAAATAAGTCATTCTATTGAGTTCAACTTAAATTTATAGCATAAAAAACGCTCAAACTTGGTTTGAGCGTTTTATAATTTAAACAATCTGTTATTTCTAAGCCTCAAAAGGAACAATAGAAACATATGATTTATTATCTCTTTTCTTTTGGAACTTTACAATTCCATCAACTTTTGCGTGTAATGTATGGTCTTTTCCCATATATACATTTTCGCTTGGGTTGTGAGTTGTACCTCTTTGACGAACAATAATGTTACCAGCAATGGCAGCTTGTCCTCCAAAAATTTTTACTCCTAATCGTTTCGATTCTGATTCTCTACCATTCTTCGAACTTCCAACACCTTTCTTATGAGCCATAATATTAAGTTTTTATAGGTTATTAAATTTAATAGGGTTATTTTTCAACACCACCATCTAATCTATCTTGTAATTCTTTTAATTCATCCCACTTGCTATCTGCAGCTAAACTTGCTTGTTTTGGCCAAGTATCTGTAACTAAATGAGATAATCTTGAACTTGCTTCTGTTAAGATTTTTTTCATTTTTATGGGGGTTGATTTTGATACTTTTACAAAAGTATCTAAACCCGCATTTGTTAATGCCTCTGCTGCTTTAGGACCAACACCTTCTATTTTCTTTAAATCATCTCCTTTTTTAGCCTTAGCTTTTTTAGGAGCTACTGTTTTTTTAGGAGTTACTTTTGTTTTTGAACTTACGTCAGCTTTAGCTTCTTCTTTTTTAGAAGCTACTTTTTTAGCACCAGAAACTGTGATAGTGTCTATTTGAATTTCACTTAGGTACTGTCTATGTCCGTTTTTCTTTTTGTAACCTTTTCTTCTTTTCTTTTTGAAAACGATTACTTTGTCACCTTTTAGATGACCTAAAATTTTGGCCGTTACTGCGGCTCCTTTTATAGCTGGGGCGCCAATAGTTACATTTCCTTTGTTTTCTACTAAAAGAACATTATCAAAAGTTATTTTTGATCCAATTTCTCCTTGTAAACGATGAACGTAAACTTTTTGGTCTTTTGCTACTTTAAATTGCTGCCCTACTATCTCTACGATTGCGTACATACTATTTGTTTTGCGATTTTAATACTTAAAATAATTGCACTTTCTTACTGAAAATGCGGATGCAAATATACGTTTTTTTTTAAAAGCAACTAATTATTTGATAATCATTTAACCTTACCTCTATCTAAAAACTATTTAAGTAATTATTCTCTAGGAATTTTTTATATTTTTCCTACTGCCACTCTATAGTTTCTATTATTTTGGTAATATCTTTTTTTATATAATTTATAGCGGGCAACAAAGAGTCATAATTTGGGCGTACATTAAAATACAATGCTCCTTTAATAAAATGTTGAGTACTATCTGTTAAATGAAATTGTACCTGTGATGCTGCATTACCTGTAATTTCATAAATACTTCCAAAAACTTTTTTTTCAACATCTACAAAATCATTAGACATAATTTGTTCTGCTTTTTGGGTATGTTTAAATACTAGTTTTTGAGACTCCATTAACAATTCTTTTAAATTGTTTTGTATGTGCCTATATGTAATATCTACACTTGCTTTTAACGTAGGATATTCAATTTTTAACCAATTATTTTTTTTGTCTTTTATGTTGGTATTATCAGGCACCAAAAAAATATAGGGTCTTTTTATGGCTAACTTTTTATAGTTTGGTTTTGCATATTGTAAATTTAAATAGGCTTTGGGTTTAGGGATAGTTTCTTCTGAGCAAGAAAATATAAGTGATATAAAAAGGATTGTTAAAATTTTACGCATTATTTTTGGTTACTTTAACTTGTTTAATGCGTTTTTTGTCTAACGCCTTAATAGTAAACGTAAAGTTATAGAAATTTATTTTATCTCCTTTTTTAGGAAATTTACCTGATATTTCTAATAAAAACCCTGCAATGGTTTCACTTTCTCCTTTTCTTTCTTCAAATATTTCTTCATCAACATCAAAAATTTTACAAAAATCTTTAATAGTTATCTTTCCATCAAAAATATAGTTGTTTTCGTCAAGTTTAGAATAGGCTAAATCATCATCATCAAACTCATCATTAATATCTCCAACAATTTCTTCAATAACATCTTCTAACGTTACAATTCCACTTGTACCACCATATTCATCAACCACTATGGCTAAATGGTTTTTCCGTTCTTTAAATTCACCTAATAAATCATCTAACTTCTTATTTTCTGGCACAAAAAAGGGTTTTCTAAGTAATTTTTGCCATTTAAATTGTTTTTTATTTAAGTGTGCTAACAAGTCTTTGGCATATAAAACACCTATAATATTATCTATATTTTCTTTATAAACAGGGTTTCTAGAGTAGCCCGTTTTTAAAATTTTCTGTAAAACATTTTCATATAATTCTTCATCAGAAAGTGCAAAAATATCGATACGAGGTTTCATAATTTGTACGGTTTCTGTGTTACCAAAGTTTACAATTCCTTTTAAAATTTTTTGTTCGTCTTTG
>CAZZPG010000150.1:0-4487 GCA_964655975.1 uncultured Flavobacteriaceae bacterium | reverse complement strand
TTCCTGCTAAAGAGTTATTTCCTCTAATAACAATACGGGTACCACCTCCAGGACCAGAAGTAGACCTAGATACAACAACCCCTGCAACTTTACCTGCCAAAGAGCTTACCACATTAGCTTCTTTTGCTAATGCTAATGAGTTTCCTTTTACTTTAGTAGTAGAATACCCTAATGATTTTTTTTCTCTTGTAATCCCTAATGCTGTTACCACAATTTCGTCTAATTGAGAAGCATCATCTTCTAAGACTACATTGATTACAGAGGGGCTACCAACTGCAACAGATTTTGTTTTCATACCTAAGTAAGAGAAGTTTAATATATCTCCTACAGATGCTTTAATAGAATATTTTCCATCAAAGTCTGTTTCTACTCCTCGAGTAGTTCCTTTAATAGCTACACTAACGCCTGGCAGTGTAGCACCATCTGATTTAGATGACACCGTACCTGTAATATTCTTTTGTTGTGCTGTTATAACACTTGCAAATAAGAATAAAGAAAGGGTAACTAAAAATTTTTTAGTTTTTCTCATAAGTAAATTATTAATTATAAATTTTGTTAAAGTTAAGGATTTGTTAAAGCTTCATAAAAAAAATTAGGCAAACAACATAAAATTACCAACTAACAACCTTTTTAAATATCATAGTGTAATTTTTAAAAGTTAATAAATTTTGTAATAAAACAAAAAACAACTTAATTTACACTAATTTTTAAAACGTAACTTCTTTTAATGAGATTTTAATGACAGTAGATTTAAAAAAGAATAAAACAATTTCTGTAAAGTATCACATTTTATTTTGGGGGCTATATTTTAGCTTTAACGTAATAAGGTGGGGGAGTTATTTTGGAGATTATTGGTACTCTTTTAAATCTAATCTTGTAGAATTTCCTTTACATATTTTAATCGCTTATTTTAATATTTATTATTTAATTCCTAAATTTATTTTATCAAAAAAATATAAATATTATATTTTTTTCTTATTCTTTTCTTTACTAGTTTTATATGTGGTTAGAACAAGTTTAAACTATGCATTGGTTTCTAAAAATATTTGGCCAGAGGCAGTAACAAACCAAAAACCTTTTACATTTAACCATATTATAGCTGTTGTTTTAGGTGAACTATATGTGGTTTCTTTAGTAACACTAATAAAGCTTATTGTAGATTGGATATATGTTAGAAAAAAAATTGAAAGTTTACAAGAAATACAATTAAAAACAGAATTAGATTTCTTAAAAGCCCAAATTCAACCTCATTTTTTTTTTAATACATTAAACAATTTATATGCTCTTACTTTAGAAAAATCTACCAAAGCACCAGAGGTTGTTTTAAAACTATCTGAAATTATGGAGTATATTTTATACGAAGCTAAAAAGCCAAAAATATCACTTACCAAAGAAATAAAGCACATTCAAAATTATATAGATTTAGAAAAATTAAGGCATGGAACAAAGATTTTAACAGAAATAAGTTTACAAGGCGATATTGAAAACTGCAAAATACCTCCTTTACTTTTTTTACCATTTATAGAAAATTGTTTTAAGCATGGAGCAAAATATAATACAAACCTTAAAATTCATATCCTTTTTAAAAAAACAGATACTAAAAAGCTACAATTTCAAATTATTAATAATTTTAATCAATACAGTAATAATGTAAAAAATAAAGGGATTGGAAATGTCAACGTACAAAGAAGACTTGAATTGTTGTTTAAAAATAATTTTAGTCTAAATATTAATATAGAAAAAGACAAATATAAAGTACAAATAATATTTCCTGTTTAAAATATGAACAACAAAAATTTGTATCTTTACACAGAATATTTAGTATAATGAAAATTAAATGTATAATTATTGATGATGAGCCACTAGCTATAAAGGTAGTTGAAAATTATTTAAAAGAATTTAAAAATTTTGAAATAATAGCTACTTTTAATAACCCTATTGATGCACTTCCTTTGTTAGATAATGAGATTATTGACGCTGTTTTTTTAGATATAAATATGTCTAAAATAAATGGTCTTGATTTTATAAAAAATACCGCCATAAAAAGCAATATTGTTATAACAACTGCATATAGAGAGTTTGCTGTAGAGAGTTTTGATTTAAATGTACTAGATTATTTGGTAAAACCTATTCCATTTAATCGTTTTTTAAAAGCTATAAATAAAATTACTCAAAAAGTACACCTTCAAAAAAATGAAAATACTAGTTTTTATTCAGAAAAAGAATCTTTTATATTTTTAAAAGCAGACAAAAAACTGATAAAAATAAAATTTGATGATATTTACTATATAGAAAGCCTAAAAGACTATATAAAAGTTAAAACATCTACAGGAACTTATCTTGCCCATAAATCATTAACAAGTATTACTGAAGAATTACCTCATCAGCAATTTCTTAGAATACATAGGTCTTTTACTATTGCTATTAATAAAATTGTATCTATAGAAGGAAACTCTGTAGAAATTAATAAAACAAGAATTCCTATTGGTAGAAAATATGCAAATCATACTAAAAAAATTATTTTAAATATTGAATGATTTTTTTATGTAACCTGTTGGTGTTTCCATCTTTCCTCATATTATCTTTTAAAAACTATTAAAAGATAAACGGGGTAGAAAAACTTTAAGGAACAACGTTTTATTTCTCTCAACTACTCTTAATTAATCTACATATTTAGATACAATATATTTCATCTTATCAAAAACTAATTCCATTTTTTGTATTAAATAGAGTTGATTTTTTGCTCTATCTAGATTATGTTGTGGGTATGCTATTTTATAGTACACATCATTATTTAAAAAATCTGTTAACATTCTTAACCCCATAATAAAGGTGATTGTTTTTGCACTTAAAGGTAAATAACTTGCTTCAAAAGGCGTAATACTTTCTTTTAATTCTAATAAAAATCCTTTGGTAAATGCTTCAAAATAAGAAAGGGAAAACTGTATTTTTTCTAAATCTGTTTCATCTTCTTTGGCAGTAGTACAAATAGTTCTTACAGCATCTCCAAAATCATAATGAATAATCCCTGGCATTACAGTATCTAAATCTATCACACACAATCCTTTGTTTTTTTTTGTAAATAATGCGTTAGATATTTTAGTATCATTATGTGTTACTCGTGTTTTTATTTTTCCTTCTTCCCTTAGTTTTTGTAAAATAAGCATTTCTTGTTTTAAAGTAAAAATCATTTCAATTTCGTTTTTTGCTAACTCTTTTCTTTCTTCTGATGCTAAAGCTAAAGCCTCATCAAATTGATGAAAACGAAATTTCATATTATGAAAATCTGGAATGGTTGATGCCAAAGTACTTGCATCAAAATTAGCTGTGGCATTTAAAAAATCACCAAAAATTTTACCAGACTCAAAAGCAACTTCATTATTAGGTACCACATTAAAAGTAACACTATCTTCTACATAAATCATTAAATTCCAGTAACTTCCATCTGTATCTAAGTGATAATAATTGTTGTTATTAGTTTTTACAAAGGTAAGAGATGTGTATGCAGAAAATTTACTTAAATGATTTGTTACCAATACCTTATTTTTTATCAATCTTGGTACATCTTTAAAAACCTTATGATTAATTTGTTGCAAAACATAATATGGTTTTTTATTAGTTATCATAAAATATGTTTGGTTAATATGCCCAGAAACCAACTCTTTGTACATTACAAATTTTGAAGAAATTTGAAATTTTTCTATAATTTTTTTTAATTGAGTATGCTTCATAATTTACCAAAGTTTTTTAGGATATTGTTGTTGTTCTTTCAATTCTTTAAACGCATTTACTACAAATTCTTTATCTTCTTTATAAGTAACTCCCAACCATTTTTGGTTATTTTGTAATACTTTTACACTTACTTTTTTACTTTTAATAAGTGCATCTATTACTGTTGGAATAAAAAATTCTTTTGTATCGTGTGTTGCATTTTTTTCTAAAAATTGATAAAATGATTTTTCTAAATAAGAAAAAATCTGAGGAGTAAATCCCCAAAAATTCATAGAAACAATAGCGTTCTCATCAATAGAAATTAAAATGTCTTCTTTTTTATAAAAAAGCTCCTCTCCTTTCTTTTCTATATGAGTCCTTTCTCTTACAGTTTGTAAAATTTGTTGTTTATTTACCATACATTCTCCTCTAGAAACACCTCCAAATTTAGAAAGTGTATTTTTTAATAGATATCCCATTAAGTAAAAATTTGTGGAATTTTTAGAAGTTTTAGCAAGGGCAGTTGCCATTAATTTAAAACTTTTTTTGCCATAAAAATCATCTGCATTAATAACAGCAAAATTTTCTGTTATCACTTCTTTTACCATTAAAATAGCATGAGCAGTACCCCAAGGTTTTTTCCTATTATGATTGATAAACTTTTGAGGAACATATTCTAGTTCTTGAAATACATACTCTACATCAATCTTACCTATAAGTTTTTTTTCAAACAATTGTCTAAACTCTTTTTCAAAATTTTTTCTAATCACAAAAAC
>CAZZPG010000149.1:2941-4534 GCA_964655975.1 uncultured Flavobacteriaceae bacterium | reverse complement strand
TCTATCGGAGCAGTGGTAAATTCTAAGAATTTTACAACTAACTCTCATTATATTACCTTAAAATCTAAGGACGCTATTGCAGATTATTTTAGACATAAATACAGTAAAAGACCCAATGTAGATGTAAAATACCCAGATGTAAAAATACATATACATATTCAAAAAGAATGGTTAACCGTTTCTTTAGATTCTTCGGGAGATTCTCTGCACAAAAGAGGTTATAGAAGTGCCACAAATATTGCTCCAATTAATGAAGTTTTGGCAGCAGGAATGATTTTGCTTTCTGGGTACACAGGTGAAGAAAATTTTATAGACCCAATGTGTGGTTCTGGTACTATTTTAATTGAAGCAGCAATGATTGCTAGCCGTATTCCTGCAAATATTAACAGAAAACATTTCGGATTTGAAAACTGGAAAGATTATGATGAAGATTTATATTTTGTAATTCAAGATTCTTTATTAAAAAAAATAAGCAGCTCACATTTTAAGATTATGGGGTTTGACAAAGCACCATCAGCAGTTCAAAAAGCAAAACAGAATATAGAAAATGCCAATTTAGATGAGTTTGTAGGTGTGCATCACGTAAACTTTTTCAACTCTAAAAAAGAAGTATTTGGGAATACTACTATTTTATTTAATCCACCATATGGAGAACGTTTAAATATTGATACTGAGGAGTTTTATAAGAAAATAGGGGATACCCTAAAACACGGTTATCCAAATTCTACCGTTTGGTTTATTACCTCTGATACTCAGGCATTAAAATATGTTGGTTTACGAACTTCTAAGAGAATTCCACTTAAAAATGGCGATTTAGATTGTCGTTTTGTACGTTATGATATATATGAAGGAAGCAGAAAAATAAAGAAGTTAGAGGACAGATAGTTATAAAATTTAAGGTTTGGTCATAATAATTATCACTTTGTGTGTCTGTATCTTTCTTTGTGAATCTTTGGTAACAACTCAATAAAAAAATCTATTTTTGTAAACACATCAAACAAAAAGTTGAGCCATTTTATTAACGTCATATTACCCATCCCCATTGCCAATACCTTTACCTATTCGGTAACAAAGGCAGAAGCCAGTTTTTTAAAAAAAGGGATGCGTGTTGCAGTTCCGTTTGGTAAATCAAAAATGTATACTGCTTTAGTGCTTAAAATTCATCAAGAGCAACCTACTTTATATGAAGCCAAAGAAATTTATCAAATTTTAGATGATATTCCTTTGGTAAAAGAACAACAATTGCAACACTGGCAATGGATTTCTAAGTATTATCTCTGTTATTTAGGTGATGTGTTTAGAGCGGCCCTACCTAGTGCTTTTTTATTAGAAAGTGAAACTATTATTTATAAAAATGAAGCTTTTACTGATAAAAATACTCTTACTGATGATGAATTTTTAATTTTTGAAGCTTTACAACATCAATCGCAATTAACTATTCATCAAATTGTAGATATTTTGGGGAAGAAAAAAGTAATGCCTATTGTTGATGGGCTTATCAGCAAAAAAGCAATTACCATAAAAGAACAAATTTACGAACAGTACAAACCTAAAATGGTAAAATACATTCGGTTACATAAAAGTTTTTCTTTA
>CAZZPG010000149.1:0-2931 GCA_964655975.1 uncultured Flavobacteriaceae bacterium | reverse complement strand
TAAATCAATTAAATAGAGCTAAAAAACAAAAAAAAACTGTATTGAGTTATTTTCAGTTAGCAACGTCTAAAAAACCCATCAAAGTAAAAGGTTTAGAAATAAAAGCAGAGGTTTCTAACTCAATTTTAAAGGCGTTGGTTGATAAGGGAATCTTTGAGTTTTATCATTTAAAAATTGATAGAATTCAGTTTACAGGAGAAGAAAATCAACTTAAAAAACTCAATGAATTTCAAGAAAAAGCATATCAAGAAATAAAGCAATCTTTTAAAGAAAAAGAGGTAGTTTTATTACACGGAGTTACCAGTTCTGGAAAAACAGAAATTTATGTAAAACTGATTAAAGAAGTTATTAATAGAGGCAAGCAAGTACTATTTTTATTGCCAGAAATTGCGTTAACTACTCAAATTATTATCAGATTACAATATTATTTTGGTAAAAAAGTTGCTGTTTTTCATTCAAAATACTCAATGAACGAGCGAGTAGAAGTGTGGAACAACGTCTTAGAAAACAACCCCAAAGCACAAATTATATTGGGTGCTAGATCATCTATCTTTTTACCATTTTCTAATCTAGGTTTAATTATTATTGATGAAGAGCATGAAGCATCTTACAAGCAATTTGCCCCCTCACCAAGATATAATGCACGAGATACTGCAGTGGTATTATCAAACATACATAAAGCAAAAGTTTTGTTAGGTTCTGCAACTCCATCCATAGAGAGTATCTTTAATGCAGAGCAAAACAAATATGGGTATGTAACTCTAAATAAACGATTTGGAAATGTTAAAATGCCTAAAATAGAATTGATTGATATTAAAGAAAAGTATCGAAAAAAACTAATGACTGGGCATTTTTCTGATAGAATGTTACAACTTATTAATGAAGCATTAGAGGATAAAGAACAAATTATTTTATTTCAAAATAGACGTGGTTTTTCACCCGTTGTAGAGTGTACTACCTGTGGTATATCACCACAATGTCCTAATTGCGATGTTAGTTTAACCTATCATAAATTTAGAAGAGAATTGCGTTGTCATTATTGTCATTATCAGCGTTCAATGCCCAATAATTGTGGGGCTTGTGGTAATTCAACACTAAACACCAAAGGTTTTGGTACAGAGCAAATTGAGTTAGAATTAAGAGGGTTATTTCCCAACTATAATATAGGTAGAATGGATTTAGATACCACTCGAGGTAAATATGGTTATCAAAAAATAATTGGTGCATTTGAAGCCAAAGAAATTGATGTTCTGGTAGGAACACAAATGTTATCAAAAGGATTGGATTTTGAAAATGTTTCTTTAGTAGGAATCTTGAATGCAGATGCAATGTTAAATTTTCCAGATTTTAGAGCACACGAGCGTAGTTTTCAATTGATGACACAAGTATCGGGTAGGGCAGGACGTAGTAAAAAACAAGGTAATGTAGCTATACAAACCTTTAATCCATATCATCAAATATTACAACAAGTATCTACCAATAATTACAAGGAAATGTATAAAGAACAGTTGCAAGAGCGTTGGCAATATCATTATCCACCATATTATAGATTGATTAAAATTACCTTAAAACACAAAGATTATGTAAAGGTAGAAAAAGGTATCAATTGGTTGATGAAATCATACTATAATATATTTAGAGAACACGTTTTAGGACCTACAGAACCATCTGTTTCTCGTGTTAGGAATCAATATATTAAACAATTAGTTATTAAAATTCCACCAAAACAATCGTTGGTAAAAACAAAAGAACAAATTTTAAAAATTAAAAATACGTTTCAAGCAATTGCTAATTTTAGACCTATACGCTTTATTGTTGATGTAGATGCATATTAAAAAAATCTAATAATTATCACGCAACCACTCAAAAATAGTTTGCATTTGTTTTTTTAGTTGTATTGTAGATTTTCTATAATGATTGTTCATAAAGCTAAAAATAAGTGTTTTATTAGAGTTTGTTAGCAAATAGCCACTAAGCGAATAATTATTACTTAAAGAACCAGATTTTGCATAGATATAAGGTCTTTGGCTCCCTTTATACCAGTTTTTTAAAGTTCCTGAAACTCCACCAACAGGAAAAAAACTGAACAACCTTTTTCTTGGAATATTTACATACATTTTATTTAAAACTGTAACAAACGAAGCAGGAGTAAACAAATTGTATCTACTTAAACCAGAGCCATCTACCCATCTGGGTTTTTGTATTTCTTTTAGCTGATGAGTTAAAATATAATCTCTCATTTTTTTAGGATTTAGTGTGTCTGAAAGGGTAGAGGAGGCTGTAATTAAAATCTGTTCTGCCAAAAAATTATCACTTTGGTACATCATCCTTTGGTATAGAGAATCTGAATGTATTGCAACAAAAGAGGTATTTGGTAAAGGTCTATTTTTTGTTGTAATAGTTACTTCTGTATTTGGTAAAATGGCTTTCCACATTTTTGCAAGGGAAGTGCTATCAATAATTATTGGAATTTTTTCTTCATCTATATTTTTTGGATGATAATAAAACTTGTTATTTACTAAATCTCTAGCTCGTTTAAACTCATCAGTAATCTGTACATTGTTTTGATATACTTTTGGAGCAACTTTTAATCCGTTTTTATTGTTTATGGTAATAGTATTTCCGTACATTGGAAATGCGTTTCGTTCTGTACTAAAATAAGTATCATAATCATCCCAAGCCCAACCAGAGCCTAAATTATTTTCAGTAAAGTTACCGATAATAATAGTTGTTTTTTTATATTTTTTTACCATTTTTAATGCTGTACTGTCTTTAAAATATGGATGCAAAAACATTGGATTTCCTGTTCCTTTTAGTATAATGGTGTCTGTATCAACTTTATATGAAAAAGCAGGAATATAATTAGGCAACATTTGTAAACCTACAAAAAGTGTAAATATTTTGAACAAGCTGCAACTCTGTTTAGACGTA
>CAZZPG010000148.1:0-4542 GCA_964655975.1 uncultured Flavobacteriaceae bacterium | reverse complement strand
ACTATCTTTGTATAAAAAGATGTCAAACTTAAAAGAAATGAAATACGATATTATCATTATAGGAAGTGGTCCTGGTGGATATGTAACTGCTATTAGAGCCTCTCAGTTAGGATTTAAAACTGCAGTAATAGAAAAAGAAAATTTAGGAGGAATTTGCCTAAACTGGGGGTGTATCCCAACAAAAGCCTTGTTAAAATCTGCCCAAGTATATGATTATTTAAAACACGTTGATGAATACGGATTGAAAGCTGAGGCAATTGATAAAGACTTTAATGCTGTTATAAAACGTAGTCGTGGTATTGCAGAAGCAATGAGCAAAGGCGTTCAGTTTTTAATGAAAAAGAATAAAATTGATATTATTGATGGTTTCGGAAAAATAAAAACTGGTAAAAAAGTTGATGTTACTGATACTAAGGGAAACGTAACCGAATATAGTGCTGACCATATTATTATTGCTACAGGAGCTCGTTCTAGAGAATTACAAAATTTACCACAAGATGGTAAAAAAGTAATTGGATATAGAGAAGCTATGAATTTACCATCACAACCAAAATCTATGATTGTTGTAGGCTCTGGAGCTATTGGTGTAGAATTTGGACATTTTTACAATTCTATGGGAACAAAAGTAACCATTGTAGAGTTTATGCCACGTGTTGTACCTGTTGAAGATGCCGATGTTTCAAAACAATTTGAACGTTCATTAAAAAAATCAGGAATTAAGGTAATGACCAATTCATCAGTAGAATCTGTAGATATTTCTGGAGATGGTGTAAAAGCTACTGTACAAACCAAAAAAGGAGAAATTACCTTAGAAGCAGATGTATTATTATCGGCTGTTGGAATTAAAACAAATATAGAAAATATCGGTTTAGAAGAGGTTGGTATTGTAACCGATAGAGATAAAATTTTAGTAAACGATTATTATCAAACCAATATACCAGGGTATTTTGCTATTGGAGATGTTGTTCCTGGTCCAGCATTAGCACACGTTGCTTCTGCCGAAGGAATTACTTGTGTAGAAAAATTAGCAGGAATCCATACAGAACCTGTAGATTATGGTAATATACCTGGGTGTACATATGCAACTCCAGAAATTGCATCAGTTGGATTGACTGAAGAACAAGCTAAAGAGAAAGGTTATGATTTAAAAGTAGGGAAATTCCCGTTTTCTGCTTCTGGAAAAGCAAAAGCTGCGGGTACATCAGATGGATTTGTAAAAGTAATTTTTGATGCCAAATATGGCGAATGGTTAGGTTGCCACATGATAGGTGCAGGTGTTACCGATATGATTGCTGAAGCAGTTTTAGGAAGAAAATTAGAAACTACAGGGCATGAAGTGTTAAAGGCAATACACCCACACCCAACAATGAGTGAAGCAGTAATGGAAGCTGTAGCAGATGCTTATGATGAAGTAATCCATCTATAAAAATTTAGGTTACTTTTTTTAATTTTTTTTAGAGAATTTTTGAAATACCCTTACTTCATTGCATTTCAATTATAAGAAATTCTAATTGTAGTGGTTTTATTTGTTTTTTAAGTGTGGTAATAAAAAAATCACCATATTTTAAAAAATATTCAGAAAAATTACGCTGACGCTCTTCTAAATTTTGGTTTGGGAATAGTTGGTTTTGTAAAATAGTAATTCTATCTACTAATTCTTTGTATTTTCTTTTTTCTGCACGTAACAAACGGTTTTCTAATTTTTCTAAGCCTTTTAATTGTTTTTTTTCTTGAGCATTCACTGCTCCTATAAAAGATTTATCTGTTTTTTTTGCAATCTCTTTTAGTTGATTAAATTGGGCTTGTAATTCTTTTTTTTGCTCTGAGAAATTTACTTTAATTTTTGATTTTTCACTTACTTTTTTAGCGATTAAATCATTTTTCTTTAAAAAAAGTTCTTCAATAGAGATAGTGAGTTTTTTTCTCGTTTTTTCTTGTTTCTCTGAAATAATTTGTAAAGAATTACGTAATAATAAAATAGGAAAAGGAATATTTGCAGCATTAAAATAATCTTTTAACTCAAGCCAATATGCTAGTTCACCACCACCACCAATATAGCATAAATTGGGCAAAATAACCTCTTGGTACAACGGGCGCAAAATTACATTTGGAGAAAATTGTTCTGGAAAGTTATTCAATTTACTTAGTATTTCACTCTCACTCCACTTTATATTTGTGTTATTCACTTTATAAACTCCATTTTCAAAAAGAAGACGTTCCCTTAGTTTATCAGCCAAATAAAATAAATTAATTTTTCTTGGATTTACCTGTATCTTATATTTTTTTTTAAGTTTTTTAATAGTTTTAGAAATAGACTTGTAAGAAATATGATTTAATAAATCTTCTTTCATATAAGGGATAAAGTTTTTTTTTAAATTTTTATTATCTGCATCAATAATAACCAAACCATCATCAGCAAATAACTCATTTACAATATATTTTGTAGCATCTGATAAATTGTTATGCTTTAAATATCCATCTCTAAAAAGTTTTTTTAGTTTATTAGCATTCTTTGAATTACCTAATAAGGATGCGAATTTTTCAAAAACAGCAGCTAATCCTTTAGTAGAAAAACGCCCAACAGCTCCTTTTTGATGAGTGTTCCATTTAATTTTTACTCCCTCAAAATTAAAATAATTTATTTCTTCAAAATCATGATCTTCAGTTGCCATCCAGTAAATTGGCACAAAATTTTGTGCGGGAAATTTTACAGATAATTCTTTGCATAAGTTGATAGTAGAAATTATTTTATACAAAAAATATAATGGTCCTGTAAATAAATTTAACTGATGACCAGTTGTAATTGTAAAGGTGTTTTTTTTTTGAAGAAGGTTAATGTTTTGTTGGGTAGGTAAACTTGTTTTTACAGTACTGTATTGTTGTTGTAATACATTAACTAATAGAACTCTTGCGTTTGTTTGGAAAGATAGGCTTTTCTTTTTAATTTGATTTTTAAAGCCCTCTAGATTAGGAAACTCATCATAAAAAGATGTAATTGAAGAATCTTCCTCTAAGTAGTGATGCATGATTTTAGAAAAATATTCAGTTTTTTGAAAAGGAATGTGAACAGCTTTCATAAATTATTATTTTCTTTGAAAAAGGGTATAAATATAGGGTCTTTCACCTCCTGTTGGGTTGATAAATGTATAATTAAAACTTACTTTTAATTCAAACTCATTACCCAGTTGTTCTTGTAGCATTTCTGTAGTATATCTAAAAACATCCAATCCACAGCATTTTTTTGCACCTTTTAAAGAAAATTCTGCAAGAATAACAAATCCTTTCGATTTTACTACTTTTTTTAATAAAGTAAAATATTTTTTTTGATTTTCTTTTTTAACGAAAAAATGTAAGACTGCTCTATCATTCCATAAATCAATATTTTGTAGATTTTTTAATTTACTTGAATGGGTTAAATCATCAACTATAAATTGTACATTTTTTGATTTTTTACTGAGGCGTTTTTTAAGAATTTTTAAAGATTCATCAGACAAATCACTTGCAATTATATTTGTGTAGTTTTCTCTTAATAAATCATCAATAATCATAGAAGACCCAACACCTACATTTAAAATTGTAGCATCTTTAGGAAGGTTTGTTTTTTTAATTAGTTCTAGTGTTGGAGTAGAGATATCTTCATGCCAACCTAATTGTACAGTGTCATTTATTTTATAGGCTTTATTCCAATGGTTTTGTAGATTCTGTTGCATATTTCAAAGATACATTTTTTTAATTTAGAAGATTAGATAGTAAAATTTTAAAAAAAAAAATCTTTTAGGAGTAAAAAATTTATACAAGATTACAAAAAAACAACTTTTTTGCTAGCAGTTCTAAAAAATAAAATTCTAAAATTTTCAATTGTTTTTATACTAAAAAATCATTGGGTTTTACTATTTTTGCTATCTGTTAAAACATGGGTAATTATGGCGAAATTTGAATTAAAACTTCCAAAAATGGGAGAAAGCGTTGCAGAAGCAACCATCACCTCTTGGTTAAAAGAAGTAGGTGACACAATTGAAATAGATGAAGCTGTAGTAGAAATTGCTACTGATAAAGTAGATTCTGAAGTTCCTAGCGAGGTAGAAGGTACATTAGTAGAAATTTTATTTGAGAAAGATGCAGTAGTTAGTGTTGGAGATACCATTGCAATTATTGAAATAAAAGGAGGAAAAGTAACCAATGATTTAACAAATACAGTTATAACTAAAGTTGCTGTACCAAAGGAAATTGCAGTAGAAGAAGTTGTTAAACCCATTTCAAAATCTATAGTAAAAACATCAGAAAGTGGTAAATTTTTCTCACCATTAGTTAGAAATATTGCAGAGACCGAAAATATTTCTATGCAAGAATTAGAAACTATTGTAGGAACAGGTAAAAACAAAAGGGTTACCAAAAAAGACATATTATTATATATAGAAAAAAGAATAGAAACTCAAAAATCAATAGAAAAAACAGAAGATAAAAAAATAATATCAAAATCTACTACTATAAAACCAGTTAAAGAAGTACCTGTTTCTGTTAATAATGGAGATGAAATTATAG
>CAZZPG010000147.1:0-4545 GCA_964655975.1 uncultured Flavobacteriaceae bacterium | reverse complement strand
TAAAGTAGCGTCTTGGTAATTCTTATCAATTTCAAAGAAAGAAAAAGTATCTAAAATATCTATAGAACCAATATCTACCTTATCGCCAATATTTTGCTCATTTATTAAACCAATTAATTTACCAGGGTTTAATTTATCTTTTCTACCAATATTGATAAAGAAACGAGTCATGTTTTCATCCGTAGCCCTAGATCTAGAATTTTCTCTAGATGATAAATTGTTTAAATCATTTGCATTCTCATAGTAAGAAAGAAATGCATTAAACTCTAAAGAAACAAATTTTTGAATTAACTCTTCTCTGTTTAAGCCTTCTAATTTCTCGTAAATACTTGGTAAAAACTCAGAAATTTGAGATTCATTTACCTCGGTGTTTTGTACTTTATCAATTAAGTGCATTAATTGGTTTTGGCAAATTTCTTTACCCGTCGGCACTTTTCCTTCAATAAATTTCTTTTTTATAATACGCTCAATAGCTCTAATTCTACCTTTTTCTTTATTGCTAACTAAAATAACAGAAATCCCTTTGCTACCTGCTCTACCAGTTCTTCCACTACGGTGAGTGTAATTTTCTATTTGATCTGGTAATTTATGATTTATTACATGTGTTAAATTGGTTACATCCAATCCACGAGCTGCTACATCTGTAGCTACTAAAATTTGTACTGTTTTTTTACGGAATTTACCCATAACAGAATCTCTCTGTGCTTGAGATAAATCACCATGTAATGCATCAGCAACATAACCATCTCTAATTAAATTGTTGGCAACTTCTTGAGTTTCTCTACGAGTTCTACAAAAAACGATAGCATAAATATCTGTATTTACATCTACAATTCTTTTTAATGCAGGGTAGCGAGTTCTTTCTGAAACCATATAATACTCATGGGTAACATCATCAGAACCTTGGTTTTTTTGACCTGATGTAATTTCTACAGGTCTAGTCATATAGTTTCTAGCAATGGCTTCTACTTCTCTAGGAAATGTTGCCGAAAATAATAAGGTTTGCTTTGTTTCTGGTGTTGCATCAAGTACTTTGTCTAGTTCTTCTTTAAAACCCATATTAAGCATTTCATCAGCTTCATCTAAAACCAACCATTGTACATTACCTAATTTTAAAGCTCTACGGTTAATTAAATCTACCGTTCTTCCTGGAGTTCCAACAACAATTTGAGCACCTCTTTTAAGGTCTCTTATTTGATCTTGAATATTAGAACCTCCATAAACAGTGGTAACTTTTACTTTGGGTAAGTATTTTGCAAAATCTTTGATATTGTTTCCAATCTGAATAGCTAATTCTCTTGTTGGAGATAAAATAATAGCTTGTGTATTCTTACTTTCTTCATCAATTTGCTCTAAAATGGGCAAACTAAAAGCAGCTGTTTTTCCTGTGCCTGTTTGTGCGAATGCTTTTAAATCATCTGTTGATGATATAATTTGTGGAATTGCTTTCTCTTGAATTACGGTTGGGGTTTTATAACCTAAGTCTACTAAAGCCTTGGTTATTGAGTCTTTAAGACCCAATTCTAAAAATGCTGACATGTCTGTGTTTTTTGTAGATTCACAGATGCCTCTTCCGTAAACCTTAATTATAAATCGCTCATGATTTTATTACAAAACTGTAAATTAAAATCGGGCAAAGGTACAGTAATTATATTTGGTGGAGTTAAAAATTACTCTTTTTGTAATTTTTCTAATTGCTGATGAATTTTTCTTGAATATAAAGAAGCAAAACCATTGGTAATAATTCCTTTTTTATCAACTAAAATTGTTCTAGAAAATTTACTTGATAAAAAGGTATTTGCATTGCTCAAACTATCTATAAAAAATTGAGTTTTTATATCTAATTTATTAATTTTATCATGTAATGTCCCATCAATTTTTATTTGAATAAATTGAATTTTTGGGTATTTAGAACTTAAAAATTTAATTCTAGAGGCTAAATAACCTGTACTCATGTTTTTTGGATTCCAAAATAATAATGAAGATGCTTTTCCTTTTATAGTATTATTTATAGAATGTTTATTGTTATTAAAATCAGTAAATAAGAAATTACTCATTTTTTCTCCAGATTTAACTAGTTTAGTATCATTTAGTAGTTGTTGTACCTTTTTTTTGTGCTTTATATTTGTGTTTAATTTAAAGAAAGTAAAAAAAACTTTTTCATAATTTTTACAGCTAGATTGATTGTAAAAATGTGAAATAATAGTTTGTTTTAATAGCTCGTTTTTAGTTTTTTCTGAAACAATATTTTTATCAATAATATACAGTAAGTTTTTGATAAATTCTGATGAAAAATTATGTGTTTTTTTATAAGAAAGATTGTATAAATAATTAGTTACATAATTAGAATAGGCAAAGAAATACATTAAAGAATCTCTATTTATATTAATGTGTTTTCTATGCTCATAGAAAGATGATATTTTAGAAAGATCTAGAGCGTGTTTTTTTTTACATCTTTTATGAGATAATATATATTGTTCTAATTTACTATATAAAGGGTAGGTGAGTGCAATAGTTAAAATATCTTTAAAACTATTAGACTCATTGGGGTTTCTGTCAATAAAACTATGGTATTTTGTAAGTTTTATGAGCTTTATAGAATCAATTTTTTGTTTAATTTTTAAAGGAGATAATTGAAAGTGTTTGTAAAACTGTTTACTGTCTTTTTCAGAATCTAAAAAACAATCTATTAATATGTTGTTTCTTGCAGCTCCTTTACCACTAAAAACTAAAGAACCATCAAAATCCCATGTATTTAATCTAAAAAGTAAACTATCTTGTGGCACTAAATATAAAAACTGATACTCAATACCATGTTTAAAGTAATATAACCCTTCTGTTTTAAGAGTAATTTTTTTTAAAAACGTATTCTTTTTATCTAAAAAAAAGGTATCAATAGCCTTTTCTTGATGATATAGAATAAGATAGTTTGATTTTGGATTAATAATTTTACCACCAAAATAGGTTGTCTTATTTTTTGGCGTTGTAGTACATCCTATCAGCAGAGAAAGGAAAATTATAGGGATACTCTTTTTTATTCTTTTAATCATACGTTAAAACGTAGTCTGTGCTATTAGCAAAAATAGACATCTAAAGCTTCATTTTTTGTTAATACGTTGTTAAAAGAATAGTTCTTTTAAACAATAAATATCTAAAAATAATTTATAAAAATGATAGGATTTTGCTCTTAAAACCAAAAATCAATTGCTTACTTTTGCACAAAATTTTAAAAAAAGTAAAAATGTTATCAGTATCTAATTTATCTGTTCAATTTGGTAAACGTGTGTTGTTTGATGAAGTAAATACCAAGTTTATGCAAGGTAATTGCTACGGAATTATTGGTGCCAACGGTTCAGGAAAATCTACCTTTTTAAAAATCCTTTCAGGCAAACAAGAGCCTACATCGGGTCAGGTACATTTAGAAAAAGGAAAAAGAATGTCTGTTTTATCTCAAAATCACTTTGAGTTTGATGAGGTTACCGTTTTAGAAACCGTTGTAATGGGAAACAAAGAATTGTTTGCTATTAAAAAAGAAATGGATGTATTGTATGCAGATTATACTGATGAAAATGCAGAAAAAATAGGGGAGCTTCAAGTAAAATTTGAAGAAATGAATGGTTGGAATGCAGATTCTGATGCTGCAGCAATGTTGTCTAACCTTGGCATTAAAGAAGAGTTACATTACTCTTTGATGAAAGATTTAGATGGTAAGCAAAAAGTGAGAGTACTACTGTCGCAAGCGTTGTTTGGAAATCCTGATGTGTTAATTATGGATGAGCCAACCAATGATTTAGATTTTGAAACCATTTCTTGGTTAGAAAATTTCTTAGCAAATTATGATAATTGTGTCATTGTAGTATCGCATGATAGACACTTTTTAGATGCTGTATGTACGCATATTTCTGATATTGATTATAGTAAAATAAATCATTATTCGGGTAATTATACATTTTGGTATGAGTCAAGTCAATTAGCAGCAAGACAACGTTCTCAACAAAATAAAAAAGCCGAAGATAAAAAGAAAGAATTAGAAGAATTTATTCGTCGTTTTTCTGCCAATGTTGCCAAATCTAAACAAGCAACATCTCGTAAAAAAATGATTGAAAAATTAAATGTAGAAGATATAAAACCATCTAGTAGAAGGTATCCTGCCATTATTTTTGAAAGAGAAAGAGAAGCAGGAGATCAAATTTTAAATGTAGAAGGCTTAGAAAAAAACTTTGAAGGAGAGCCTTTATTTAAAAACATAGATATCAACTTAAATAGAGGCGATAAAGTGGCTATTATCTCTAAAAACTCTAGAGCCATCACTGCTTTTTATCAAGTAATTTCTGGTAGTGAACAAGCAGATGCAGGTAAATTTTCTTGGGGAGTTACCACTACACAATCTTATTTACCGTTAGATAATTCATCTTTTTTTCAAGACGGAGAGTTAAATTTGGTAGATTGGTTACGCCAGTATGCAAAAACAGAATTAGAACGTGAAGAAGTTTTTTTACGTGGTTTCTTAGGGAAAATGATTTTCTCTGGAGAAGAAGCTCTAAA
>CAZZPG010000146.1:0-4636 GCA_964655975.1 uncultured Flavobacteriaceae bacterium | reverse complement strand
CGTAAAAATTAATGGCAGATGATAAAATATTATCTACCCCATCTTTTTTATTTACCTTTTTGTTATCAGCATTATTAAAAAGTACATCAATTATTTCTTTTGATAAATTTGCACCACGACTTTTCTTTAACAACTCCTCTTCAAAATATGCTCTTGAAAAACCTGGTTTTATTTTATCATTTGAGTAGTGATGATGAATTCCGTTAGAAAACCATACACGTTTTAAATAGGTTTTAAAGGCTTTAAAATCGTCTGATTTTTTATCTCCTCTATATTTACGATTGATTTTTTCTAAGGCTTTTCTAATTTTTAAATTATATCTGTAGTTCTGATCCCACATAATATCTCTACCTGCCAAACCTGCTTGAGTTAGATAAAACACCAATTTTTGTTCTTTTAAGGTAAGTTCATTAAACCCAGGTATTTGGTAACGTAATACTTTAATATCTGCAAATTGTTCTACAAAGGTTTCAAACTTACCATCTTTGGTCGCTACATCATCTTTTTTCTTATCAACTGCACAAGAAGTAATAAATACTGCAACAATTAATGATAATACTATTGATTTTAATTTCATTTTAAATTGATTTTTATTAGGATGCTAAATGTACAAAAAAAGATTTCAAATGTACTATACCTCAGAGTATCTAAAACAATCTATAGTATGGTCATTTACCATTCCTGTGGCTTGCATGTGAGCATATATAACGGTAGAGCCTACAAATTTGAATCCTCGTTTTTTTAAATCTTTAGAAAGCTTGTTTGATAACTCTGTAGTTGCTGGGACATCTTCTCTTTTTTTGAATGTATTTTTGATGGGTTTCCCGTTGGTAAAACTCCAAATATATTTAGAAAAAGAACCAAACTCTTTTTGAATCTTTATAAAGTTTTGAGCGTTAGAAATGGTGGCTTTTATCTTTAATCTATTTCTGATAATACCTGCATCTTGCAACAAACTTTCATACTTATCTTCTTTATAATTTGCTATTTTTTTATAATTGAAATTATCAAATGCTTTTCTGAAATTTTCTCGTTTTCTAAGGATTGTAATCCAACTTAAACCTGCTTGAAAGGTTTCGAGGGTTAAAAACTCAAATAATGTATCATCATCATACACAGGTACACCCCATTCTGTATCGTGATACGCAATATACAACGGGTCTTTACCCACCCAAAAACATCTGTTTTTCATTTTTATGGTTTTAAAAACCGAAAATTAGTGTTAAAACAACAAATAATCTATAAAAAATGAAATAAAGTTTGCAACTTTACTATTCTTAAAATTATTGATTATGAAAACATTAAAACAAATTTTTATTATTTTTTCTGTTGGATTGTTAGTGTGGTCTTGTAGTTCATCATCTATAAAAAACAAGAGGATACATAAAGAAAAACCTGTTGTAATTGCTAATGATAGTTTAGAATACGAAATTATTATTATAGATATTGGTTTTAATTTATACTTAAATACTGTTGCCAAACCAGCTGGATTCTACTCTCAGAATTACTTAGAAAATAAAAATATTTTTTATGTATTTGAGTGGAATAATAGAGTTAGAAATCCACAGTCTTACAATCCAAATATTTATGAAAACACTATTGAGTATAACCAAAATATTGATTATGGTTATGATGTAAATTATAAACTATATAATTATTTTAAGTTTGCCCAACAAAAATACCATATGAAATTAAGATAAATTGCTTAAAATCAATCTAAAAAAATGTGTAGTTTTGCTTCTTAATTTTTAGTTCATTAAAATGAAATTTTTACGCAATCTTTTAGCCTCTATTCTCGGGTTTTTTATCGCCTTATTCATCCTTTTTATACTTTTTGCTTTTATTGCTTCTGCTATTGGTAGTACAGATAAAATTACCATAAAAGCTAATTCTGTTTTAGAATTAGACTTTAGCATTCCTATGAAAGATTATGCACCAAAATCTAATGACCCACTAGGTGAATTATTTGATTTTGCTGATGAAAAAATAGGATTAAACTCTATTTTAAATGCTATTGAAAATGCAAAAAACGATAAAAACATTAAAGGGATTAGCATAAAAAACTATACTGTTTTTGGTGGAATTGCTCAAATACAAGCCATAAGAAACAAGGTAGAAGGGTTTAAAGAATCTGGTAAATTTGTATATGCTTTTTCTGATACTTACGGACAAAAAAACTATTATTTAAGTTCTGTTGCAGACTCTTTATTTTTAAATCCGATTGGTGTAGTAGACTTTAAAGGATTAAATGCAGAAATTTTATACTTTAAAGATTTTGAAGATAAATATGGTGTTAAAATGGAAGTGATTAGGCACGGGAAATATAAAAGTGCTGTAGAACCATACCTAACCAATAAAATGAGTAATGCCAATCGAGAACAAATCACCTCATTTTTACAATCTATTTGGTCAGAAATTTTAGAAGATATTTCTAAAAGTAGAAATATTACAATTGATAAATTAAACTTAATTGCTGATAATTCTTTAGGAAGAAATGCAAATACCTCTAAAGAAAACAACTTGATTGACTCGGCTATTTATGAAGATGAATATAATATTAAAATTAAAAATGCAGTAGGCAAAAAATTCAAAAATATTTCAATTAACGATTATATAAAATCAGGTAAAGGGCAAATTTCATCCATCGAAAAAAATAAAATTGCCGTGATTTTTGCACAAGGACAAATTATGTATGGCAAAGGAAATGAAAATATTATTGGACAAGAAATTATTATAAAAGCATTAAAAAAAGCAAGAAAAGACAAAAATGTAAAAGCCATTGTATTGCGTATAAACTCACCTGGTGGAGATGCTTTAGCTTCTGATATTATTTGGCGAGAATTAGAACTTACCAAAAAAGAAAAACCGTTGGTAGTTTCTATGGGAAATGTAGCTGCTTCTGGAGGATATTATATTGCGTGTAACGCAGATAAGATTTTTGCAGAACCAACAACCATTACAGGTTCTATTGGTGTATTTGGTGCTGTACCAAACGTACATCAATTAGCTACAAAAATAGGAATTAATGCAGAGCAAGTAAGTACCAGCAAACACCCAAATTATAGTGTTTTTGAACCAATTACCAAAGAATTTTACGCTGTTACCAAAGAAAGTGTAGAACATATTTATAAAACATTTGTAAATCGTGTAGCTATTGGCAGAAATATGACTTTTGAACAAGTAGATAAAATAGCACAGGGTAGGGTTTGGACAGGTAAAGAAGCTGTAAAACTAGGACTAATAGATTCTTTAGGAGGATTGAACGATGCTGTAAAAACAGCTGCTAAATTGGCTGAAATAACTAAATATAGAGTGCGTAATTACCCTTCCTACAAAAAAAGATTAAAAGATGCTATTAAAAGGTTTCCTTTTACTAAGGCTTCTAAAGATAAAATTTTAAAAGAGGCATTAGGCAATGAAACTTTTAAATTGTACAGCAATCTACAGCAACTAAAAAAATTAAAAGGAATACAAGCGAGGTTGCCTTTTATTATTGAGATAAAATAAGTTTTTTAGTATTTATACAAGGGAAAAATCTGTTAAAATATCTTTATAATATTCTCTTTTTTTGTTAATTGATAATATGTTTGGAAATGATTATGTAATTCTAATTTAATACAACCACACTAATTTATCAGTATAAATTACACAACTATACACGGTGTATCTTAAAAGTAAATTCTATATTGCATAACAGGTAATAGCCCTGTTTGGTAAGTATTTACTATAGTGTTAGTTGCTAAATTGTATTTTTTAGAGTATATATTTTTTCTGTTAAAAAGATTTCTAAAATCTAATTGCCATTCTTGATTTATTTTCTTCCCTTCTAATTTATAACTTATTTTAAAATCAGTTCTAAAATAGTTTGGCAACTTGTATTTAAAACTTTTATTTTGTTCATACATAGTCTTATGAGCAATTAAAGAAGCAGCTTTGTTTATAGGTGTGTAACGTCTACCACCAGCATAATTTATAGAAATATCAAAACGTAAAGTGTTTTTTGGATTTATGATAAATTCTTTTCCAGACAATATACTACTCATAAAGTTACCATTCCAAGCAGTATTTTTCCATATCCCGTCTTTTGATAGGTATTTAGATTCATACAAGCTTCCTGTAAATAATAAATAAAAACCGTTAGACATTTTTTTTTCTAGAGTAAAATCTATACCATAATTTCTCCCTTTTCCACTGTTATGTAAATCATCAAAAAATATTTGAGATCCACCTTCTGTATTATAGCCGGAATTTAAAATGGAATATGTTTTATCATCAAAAGAAATTGGAACATTAAATAGAGATTGATAATAAAGTTCTGTTTTTAAATATAATAAGTTAAATAATTTTGTTTGAAAACCACTTACAAAATGATGAGATTTTGTAAAACCTACATTTTTATTTCTAAACTCAGAATTACCTAAAGAATTGGTTTGTTTTGTAAAATATACTAGTAACGGATGCGTGTTGCTATGTAAACCATATGAAATGTATATTGAGGATTTGTTGCTTTTTTTATACGTAATTCCTAAACGTGGTTCTATAGAGCCTTGGTTTGATAAGGTAAAGTATTGATAACGAATACCAGAATTTAAAATAAATGTATTAGAAAATCGATGCTTCCAACTTACATAAGCCC
>CAZZPG010000145.1:0-4686 GCA_964655975.1 uncultured Flavobacteriaceae bacterium | reverse complement strand
AATCCTGGTATAGAAACAATTTCTGTTTCTTTATTTTCGCCAGGCCATGCAGAACCAAATTTTACTTTTAATAATTCTGCTTGTTTTTCTATGATTGAGCATCCTTCTTTAATATCATCTGTAATTACATTTCCTCCAAACGGGATGACTGCTGTATGACGGATAATACCATCTTTAAAAATTGCCAAATCTGTAGTTCCTCCTCCAATATCTATTAATGCTACACCTGCTTCTTTTTCTTCTTGATTTAGTACAGATGCTGCAGAAGCCAAAGGCTCTAAAGTAATATTTGCTAAATTTAAACCTGCACTTTTTACGCATCTACCAATATTTCTGATAGATGATACTTGCCCTACAACTACATGAAAATTAGCTTCTAATCTTCCTCCATACATCCCAACAGGTTCTTTAATATCTGCTTCAGATTCTACTTTAAAATCTTGTGGTAATACATGTATAATCTCTTCTCCAGGTAACATAACTAATTTATGAACTTGGTTTACCAAGTTTTCAATATCAATCTCATCTATTACTTCATCTGCATTATTTCTTGTAATATAATCACTATGATGCAAACTTCTAATATGTTGTCCTGCAATACCTACTACAACATCTCTTATTTTTTGACCAGAAACATTTTCTGCCTCATCTACTGCTTGTTGTATAGATTGAATGGTTTGCGTAATATTACTTACAACACCTCTTTTTACACCCAAACTTTTTGCCTTACCAATACCAAGTATTTCTATTTTGTCATACTCATTTTTTCGACCAATCATGGCAACAATCTTTGTAGTACCAATATCTAAACCAACTGCTATTTTATTGTTTTCCATCTAGAAACTATTTTGTACACACAACTTGGTTGTGGTATTTTAGATTTATTTTTTTATATATTTTAATTGTTTTATCTTCAAATGTTTTGTTATAAAGTGCTATTAATTTTTTAAATTTAATAGTAGCATCTTTCATTTTACCAAACTCTATTTTATAATTTCCACTCCTAACATCAAATATAAATTCTTCTTTGGCAGATTTACGTATTCCTACAATCTCTTTTCTTAAAAAATCATTTTTTAAAATAATATGAAGCAATTCTGTAATTTGCTGTATATCATTTTTTGTTGTCACACCTGAAATTAGTGGAACTCTTGCTGAATAATTATCAGAAAGAGGTATTCTTACTCCTTGGTTGTCAATATAATACACTTTAGGGCTTGTTACAATTCTTGCAATAGGCTCTCTTTGTTTAATATTTGTTTGTAAGCGTCCATCTACCGTTAAAAAAACCGTTGCTTTTTCTACATACGGGTTGTTTAACATATTCTGCTCTAAACGTTGTAAATCTATCACTCTTTTTGCTTGGTTTTTTATACTTTTTTGATTTTGTATTAACAATTTATTAACCATTTTATGTGTTAAAAACCCTTTACCTTCTCTTTGAAACTTTATATTAATGTCTGTTACCTTTTTACGCCCATTTCTATGTGATGAAAAGCCGTATAATAAAACAATTTCTATCAATAAAAACAATAGCCCACCGTATTTTATATATTTTCTCATAGTGTTATTTTATGCTACTTTCTAATTCATTTTTTACTCTATTAACCAACAAACCAATATCTCCTGCACCCATCATTATCACAATTTCTGCAGTTGATTTTCTAATTTCTTCTGATAAATTTTCTTTAGTTGTTAATTTCTTTTGTTGATTAGTCATTTTTTTTAATAACCAAACAGAATTTACCTCTTTTATAGGTAATTCTCTTGCAGGATAAATATCTAACAATAATACTTCATCAAATTTTGATAAAACTTTAGCAAAATCATCTGCAAAATCTTGAGTTCTACTAAATAAATGTGGTTGAAAAACTGCCAATACCTTTTGGTTTGGATACATTTCTCTAACCGAATTCTCTACCGCACTTATTTCTGTAGGATGATGTGCGTAATCATCTATCAATACCAAATTATTTGTATTTATTTTATACGAAAACCTTCGTTGAACTCCTTTAAAAGTTTTTAATCTTTCTTTAATTTTTTCTAATGAAACCCCATATATATTTGCCATTGATAAGGCTGCTAAAGCATTCATTACATTATGTTTTCCTGGTAAATTAAGCTCTATATTTTTAACCTTTTCTAAAGGTGTTTGTACATCAAAAATGTATTTTCCTTTTTCAATTTTCAAATTAAACGCTCTATAATCTGCATCTTTTTCAATAGTATAGGTTAATCCTTTTAAAGGAATTCCTTTTGCAACAATTAACGTATCGGAAACTTTATTTGCAAAATCTGTGAAAGATTGTAACAACTCATGATGGTTGTTATAAACATCTAAATGGTCTGCATCTACAGATGTAATACAGGCAATATTTGGTGATAATTGCAAAAAAGATCTATCAAACTCATCTGCTTCTACTACTGATATTTTATCCTCTCCTAAAATAAGGTTTGAGTTGTAATTTTCTGCAATTCCTCCTAAAAAAGATGTTGCTTTTTCAGGATGCATTATATGTCCTAAAATAGAAGATGTTGTTGTTTTTCCGTGTGTTCCTGCCACTGCAAAACAAAAAGTATTTTTGGTAATTAACCCCAATACTTCTGCTCTTTTTAAAATAGTAAATCCGTTGGTTTTAAAATAACTTAATTCGGTATGTTTTTTAATTGCTGGTGTAAAAATAATTACTGTTTTTTCTATGTCTAAAAACGGTTTTAACACTAAATTTATATCATCATTAAAATGTATATCTATACCTAAACCTATTAACTCATCGGTAATTTTAGAAGATGTTTTGTCATAGCCACCAACTTGTTTCCCATTTGCAACAAAATAACGAGCCAAGGCACTCATACCTATCCCACCAATGCCGATGAAGTAAATATTATCCCATTTTGATATGTTATTTTTTTGATTCATTTCTAAAAGTTCCTTCTTTTCTTTAGGAAAACAGGAAGAGGGTCTATTAATTTTTCTATTTCATTTACAATATCACTCGTAGCATTTGGTAGTGCTAAGGTTTTAATATTTTTACTCAAACTTTGCTGTTTTCCTTCGTCTTTTAGCAAGGTTTCAAACACAACAGAAAACAATTCTAAATCTGATTCTTTTAACAAAATTGCCCCATGTTTGTCTGCAATTGCTTTGGCATTTTTTGTTTGATGATCTTCTGCCACATTTGGACTTGGAATAAATATTGTTGGTTTGCCAACAATACATAATTCTGATACCGAACTTGCTCCTGCTCTTGAAATAATTATATCTGATGCTGCATAAACAAAATCCATTCTATTTAAAAACTGATGTACTTGTATGTTCTCTAATTTATCATATTTTTTATAATCTTCAAGATATAATTTACCACATTGCCAAATAATTTGCACTTCTTGTTTTTTAAAGAAATCTAATTGTGCTTCAATTAATTGATTTACTCTTCTTGCCCCTAAGCTTCCTCCTAAAATTAGGATTGTTTTTTTATTTTTCTTTAGTTTAAAAAATTGAATTCCTTCTTCTCTTTTTTGATGAATAGATAATAAATCTTGGCGCACAGGGTTGCCTGTTTTTATAATTTTATTCTTTGGAAAAAAGCGTTCCAGATTATCATACGCTACACATATTTTTTGTGCTTTTTTGCTTAATAATTTGTTGGTAATTCCTGGGTAAGAATTTTGTTCTTGTATAATTGTTGGTATTCCTTTTCTACTTGCAATTATTAACGTTGGTCCACTTGCAAAACCACCTGTACCAATGGCTATATTGGGTTTGAATTTTTTGATTATTTTATTAGCAGTCCATAAACTACTTATCAACTTAAATGGAAAAGAAAGATTTTTTACGGTTAATTTTCGTTGAATTCCAGCAATCCACAAACCTTTAATATCATATCCTGCTTGTGGTACTTTTTCCATTTCCATTTTATCTTTTGCACCTACAAACAAAAATTTTGCATTTGGGTAACGTAATTTTAATTCATTAGCAATAGCAATAGCAGGATAGATATGACCTCCTGTTCCACCGCCACTAATAATAATGTTAATCGATTGTTTCATGCAAAACATTTAAAGGGTTATCATCTAAAACAGTTTCTTCAGTTTCATCTTTTGAAGCACTTACACTTAAAATCATTCCAAGAGCAAAACAAGTCATCCAAATAGATGTACCTCCACTGCTAATTAACGGTAATGTTTGACCTGTTACTGGAAACATATTAGTTGCTACTGCCATATTAATGGTGGCTTGAAAAATAATAGGAAATCCAACTCCTATTACAAGTAATGTCCCAAAAATGGTAGTTGATTTTTTAACCACTACAAAGACTCTAAATAGTAATAAGAAGTATATAAATACAATTAATAATGCACCCACCAACCCGTACTCTTCTACAATGATGGCATAAATAAAATCTGATGAGGATTGTGGTAAAAAATTTTTTTGAACACTTTTACCAGGTCCTCTCCCTATCATTCCACCAGTGGCAATGGCTATCTTTGCTTTTTCTACTTGATAATTTTCTTTGGCGTTTTTATCAGAAAAATTTTCTATTCTATTTTGCCATGTTTGCACTCTATTGGGCATTGCCTCTGGAAATGCTTTAACAGTTAAAATGAATAATGTTAAAACTAACAAACCCATTCCTAAAATATAACTAATAATCTCAATTTCATTATTTGTTAAAATAATTGGTT
>CAZZPG010000144.1:0-4787 GCA_964655975.1 uncultured Flavobacteriaceae bacterium | reverse complement strand
TGTTTGTAGGAAGTAAAGAATTATGTGTATTTTTGTACTACTAAATTCAATTAAAATGAAATACGATATTATTGTTATTGGTTCTGGTCCTGGCGGATATATTGCCGCAGTTAGAGCCTCACAATTAGGAAAAAAAGTAGCTATTATAGAAAAATATGCAACCTTAGGAGGTACTTGCTTAAATGTAGGTTGTATTCCATCTAAGGCTTTATTAGACTCTTCGCATCATTTTTATGACGCTGTGCATCATTTTGATACTCATGGAATTACCATAGAAAAACCTACAGTAGATTTTACTAAAATGGTGGCTCGAAAAAATACCGTTGTTGAACAAACTACTGGCGGAATTAAATATTTAATGGATAAAAACAAGGTAGATATGTACGAAGGATTGGGTTCTTTTGTTGATGCTACACATGTTAAAATCACCAAAAAAGACGGTTCATCAGAAGTTATTGAAGCAACAAATACCATTATTGCTACAGGTTCTAAACCATCTACGTTACCATTTATTTCTTTAGATAAAGAGCGTATTATTACCTCTACAGAAGCATTGAGTTTAAAAGAAATTCCGAAGCATTTATTAGTCATCGGAGGAGGGGTTATCGGCTTAGAATTAGGTTCTGTTTATAAAAGATTAGGAGCAGATGTTACCGTAATTGAGTACGCTCCTAAAATTACACCTACTATGGATGCCGATGTTTCTAAAGAATTACAAAAGGTATTAAAGAAACAAGGAATGAAATTTGCGGTAGGTCATGGCGTTTCATCCGTAGAAAGAAGAGGAGATGAAGTTGAGGTAAAAGCAACTGATAAAAAGGGAAGAGAAATTATTTTTACAGGAGATTATTGTTTAGTAGCTGTCGGTAGAAAACCATACACAGAAGGATTAAACTTAGAAAATGCAGGAGTAAAACTAAATAAGCATAAGCAAGTAGAGGTAAACAATCATTTACAAACAAGTACACCAAATATTTACGCCATTGGCGATGTTATTAAAGGGGTAATGTTGGCACACAAGGCTGAAGAAGAAGCAGTACTTGTTACAGAGTTTATTGCAGGTCAAAAACCACATATCAATTACAATTTAATTCCAGGAGTAGTTTACACGTGGCCAGAAGTTGCAACTGTTGGTAAAACAGAACAAGAATTAAAAGATACAGGTGTAGATTATAAAGTAGGTAAATTTATGATGCGTGCTTTAGGACGCTCTCGTGCCAGTGGAGATATAGATGGATTTGTAAAAATAGTAGCTAACAAAATTACTGATGAAGTTTTAGGAGTTCATATAGTAGGAGCTCGTGCTGCTGATTTAATTATGGAAGCTACTGTGGCTATGGAGTATAGAGCATCATCAGAAGATTTGGCAAGAATTTGTCATGCACATCCAACCTATTCAGAAGCTATAAAAGAAGCCGCCAAAACGGCTTGGGATGGTATGCCTTTAAATGCGTAATTTAATTTACCATATAAGCTCTTACGGGCTTTAAAACTTAAATAAAACACCATAAGTATATTACTTTAAGGAAACATTTATTATTTTTACTTTTATATTAAATCCTTAAGCTTTTGTTTTGGAATCAGCTACTATTATTTTTAAAAGTATTGAAAACAAAACTATTGTTTGGTTTCAAGAAAACAATCAGTATATTATAGTAGAAAAAATAGTGGCTACTATTATGAGGTTGTTAATAGAAAATAAACCTACTAATAAAATTATTAATTTTCTTGTACAAGAAAAAAAAACTCCAAAAAAAGAAGTAAAAAGATTTATAGAAGATGTTAAAACATTACTAGGTTCTGTTATAAAAAAAGAAGAACCAAAAAGTAAAGTGCTTTTATTACCTAATTTTTTTCACTCAAAAAAATATTACAAAATTAATGATAGTATATTTTTTGTTGAATTTAAATCAGAATATGAAGAGTTTTTAATTCATCCAAAATTTGCTCATTTAGAAATTAATTATAGTGATAGTTTTAACTACCATTATCAAGTTTTTGCTAATGAAAACTCTATTTCGTTTTTTATAAATCAAAAAGAAATAGGGACTTGGTCTTTAAAAGAATTGCATTTTTTTCAAGGAAAATTTTCTATGCAAATTGCACAGCATATCCATCAAAAAGAAGAAAAAGAATGGTTGGGAGTTTTTCATGCATCTGCTATTAGTAATGGTAAAAAATCAATCCTTTTTTTAGGTGATTCGGGTAACGGAAAAAGTACTTCTTTAGCTATATTACAAGCTAACGGATATGTTTGTTTGGCAGATGATTTTGTGCCAATAGATGTAAAAAAACAAGAAGTATATAGTTTTCCTTCGGCAATTTCTATCAAACCAAATAGTTTAGAAACCCTATTGCCAATGTATCCTGAATTAAAAACCTTGGCAGAATATCATTTTAAGCAATTAAATAAAATTGCACAATATTTACCACCAAATAACTTGGATTATACTAGGCATTTACCCTGTAAAGCATTGGTTTTTATCAAATATCAAAAGAACAGTAATTTAAGTATTCAAAAAATTGACAATCTTAATGCTTTTGAGCAATTAGTCCCAGATTCTTGGTTATCTCCAATTTTTAATAATGTAGAAATTTTTTTAGATTGGTTTGCACAAATTACTTGTTATCAACTTACTTATTCTAATCATAAAAAGATGATTGAAACAGTGCATAAAATTTTTAATGATGACGTATAAAGAAACCTTATTTTTTATCGGAAAATGTTTAACCATTACACATGAAAAATACAACTGTGTAGAGGTAGAGCAAGAGCTAAAAAAAGGGCAAGTAGATTGGGATGCAGTGGTAAAAGTAAGTACTGCTCAATATGTATTTCCTGCATTGTATTGTAATTTAAAACGTGCTAACTTTCTTTATTACCTTCCAAAAGAATTGGTAAATTATATGATTCATATTGCCGATTTAAACCGAGAACGTAATCAGCAAATCATAGACCAAGCCAAAGAACTTAATAAGTTGCTTTTAGCCAATAATATCACTCCCATTTTTTTAAAAGGAACGGCTTTTTTATTACAAAATTTCTATAAAGATATTGCAGAACGTATGGTAGGTGATATTGATTTTATTGTTCCTAAAGAACAATACCAAAAAACAATTCAAATACTCTTAGAAAACAACTATTCTAAAGTTCATAAAACTACTTATAATTATCCTCAGTTTAAACATTATCCTAGATTACAAAAAGAAAATAGCATTGCCGCAGTAGAGGTTCATAAACAACTTTTATTAGAAAAATATGCTCCAATTTTTAATTACAATCTTATTTGTAAAAATACTATCAATTATAAAGAATATAAAGTGATGAGTTATAAAAACCAATTTGCATTATCAATTATTGCAAAACAAATAAATGATAATGGTTTTTATTACAAAAATATTTCATTAAGAAATGGGTACGATGTTTTTTTACTTTCTAAAAAGGTGTCGCCAAATGATGCTATCAAAAATTTAGAAGCACTTTATAATCCTTTAAATTGTTTTGTTGTTTCTTGTTTTGAGGTTTTTAATAAGCCTAAATCTTTAGTTTCTAATTCCACAAAAGAAACAGAAAAATATTTAGTAAGATTTACTTATTTATTAGAAAACAAAAGAGAGAGAAATAAAGATTATAAAAAACAAAAAATCTTATTTTTTCTAAAGTCAAGAATAGAAATAATACTTAAATCTTTTTATAGGAAAGAATATACTATTTGGCTTTTTAAGAGAATTACAGATAAAACTTGGTATCGGCAAAAAATAAAAACTCTAGTTAAACCAGCTGACTAACTTCTTTAAAATCAATCCCTCCATAATTGCCAGAACTCATCAATAAAAGGGCAGTATTTTTTAAATTCTGATGAAATAAAAAATCTTTAAACTCCTCAGGATTTGTGTAAATAATTAAATCATCTCGATTAAAAGCATTGGCTATTTGTATTTCAGAAATTTTTTCTAATTTTTTAATTTTAACTGCATGTGGCGAGTAAAAAACCACCACTTTATCTGCTTTATCTAGTGCTCCTTTATATTCAGCCAAAAATTCAGCATTTAAACTACTGTACGTATGCAATTCTAAACACGCCAATAGGGTTCTATCTAAATACTGCTCTTTTACGGCATTTGTAGTGGCTTTTACTTTTGATGGAGAATGTGCAAAATCTTTAAAAATAACTGTACTCTTACTTTCTGCAATTTTTTCTAAACGTTTGCTTGCTCCTTTAAAACTAATAATGGCTTCATAAAAATCATCTTCATCAATACCAATATGTTGGCAAATCCATTTAGCACCTGCTAAATTTTGTAAATTATGATTCCCAAAAATTTCTAGTGGTAAATCTCCTTCTATAGTTTTTAAATAAGTAATTCCGTTCTTAATAAAATGTTTTGGTGTACTGTACGGGTATTTTTTTATTGCATTTTCTGATGATTCTACCACTTCTTTCACTACTTCGTCTTCTTCGTTATACACCATTATTCCACCGTTGGTTAATGAGTTTGTAAAAATTCTAAATTGGTTTACATAAGTCTTAAAGGTAGGGAATACATTAATATGATCCCAAGCAATACCACTTAATAGAGCAATATTTGGTTTGTATAAATGAAATTTAGGACGTAAATCTATAGGAGAACTTAAATACTCATCACCCTCTAAGACTATAAAATCATTTTCCTTTGTAAGGTGAACCATCGTTTCAAAACCTTCTAATTGTGCCCCTACCATATAATCTACTGCTTTGTTATGATAATTTACTACATGTAATATTATAGAGGTTATAGTTGTTTTA
>CAZZPG010000143.1:0-4909 GCA_964655975.1 uncultured Flavobacteriaceae bacterium | reverse complement strand
AATCATTCTCTTTTTTTATTTAATTTTTAAAACGTTTAGGACGGGATTGGTTTTAAATATAGAATCATCAATTTTTTATATCTTTATGCAAAAGAAAGATGAAAGAAAATTTTTTACATTACGTTTGGCAGTACAAGTTGTTTAATCTTAAAAATTTAAAAACTACAAAGAATGATGATGTAGTTGTAATAAAATCTGGTAATACAAATAATAATTCTGGCCCAGATTTTTTAAATGCACAAGTAAGAATTAATCATCAGCTTTGGGTTGGAAATGTAGAGATTCACATAAAATCATCTGATTGGTATGTGCATAAGCATGAAAATGACGAACGGTATGATGCTGTAATTTTGCACATTGTTTGGGAAGATGATGTAGCTGTCTTTATGAAAAACAACGTACCATTGCCTACTTTAGAATTAAAAAATCTAGTTGAAGACTCTCTTTTAAAAAATTATAAAAAGTTACTCTTTAGACCACAACATTTTATTTCTTGTGAAAATCAAATTACTAAGGTAGATTCTTTTGTGATAAACCATTGGTTAGAACGTTTGTTTTTTGAGAGATTGGTCAATAAATCTAATCTAATTAAGTCTTTATTGTTAAAGTCTAATAATGATTATGAAGCTGTAATGTTTCAGTTATTGGCTAAAAATTTTGGATTAAAGGTAAATGGTGATGCTTTTTTACAAATGGCAACTTCTGTAGATTTTTCTATCATTAGAAAAGTACGTTTTAGTGAATTACAATTAGGAGCTTTGTTATTTGGACAAGCGGGGTTTTTGTTAGAAAATTTAGATAACGCTCATTATCAGCAATTAAAAAAAGAGTATACTTTTTTACGGCATAAATATCAGTTAGCTTCAATTTCTAAAAATCAGTTTCAATTTTTTAGAATGAGACCAAGTAATTTTCCAACGATTAGAGTAGCACAATTGGTGGCGTTATTTAGTTCTCATCAAAATATATTTTCTAAGTTAATGGAAATAGATTGTTTAGATGATTTTTATAATTTACTGGCTGTTTCTGTAGATGATTTTTGGCAAAATCATTATACTTTTGAAAAAAGTTCTAAAAAAAGTTCTAAAAGACTTACAAAATCATTTATAGATTTGTTGATAATTAATACAATAATACCACTAAAATTTAATTATTTACAGAGTAGAGGAGAGGTAGATGAAAGTCTATTTTTAAAACTGGCACTGCAAATAGAACCAGAAAAAAATAGTATTATTTCTTGTTTTTCTGATATAAATATTAAAGTAAAAAATGCTTTTGAAACACAAGCTCTTTTAGAGTTAAAAAATAATTATTGTAGTACAAAAAAATGTTTATCCTGTGCTATTGGAAATGAGTTATTAAGAAAAAGCTAATATAAAGGGCTGTATTTTGTTGGGTAAGCCTCACTCATTATTTTATATACTTTTTCAAAAATATCTTCTGCAGAAGGTTTAGAGAAATAATCTCCATCAGTCCCGTATGCAGGTCTATGTTCTTTTGCTGTTAATGTAGAGGGTTTACTATCTAAATATTTGTAACCATTTTGTTCTTCTAAAATTTGTTGTAATAAATAGGCAGAAGCTCCTCCTGGTACATCTTCATCAACAATTAATAAGCGATTGGTTTTGGCAAGACTTTTTACCACCTCATGGTTCAAATCAAAAGGTAATAAGCTTTGTGCATCAATAATTTCTATATCAATATCTACTTGTGCTAATTCTTTTGCTACATCACTAACAATCCGTAGGGTAGAGCCGTAAGATATTACTGTTAAATCTTTACCTTTTTTTATGGTTTCTACTACACCAATTGGGGTTTTAAATTTCCCTAAATTTATGGGTAACTCTTCTTTTAATCGGTATCCATTTAAGCATTCTATAACTAATGCAGGGTCATCTCCTTCTAATAAAGTATTATAAAAACCTGCTGCTTTAGTCATGTTTCTTGGCACCAAAATATGTATGCCTCTTAGAGCATTAATAATTAATCCCATAGGTGACCCTGCATGCCATATTCCTTCTAGTCTGTGCCCTCGAGTTCTTATAATTAGTGGTGCTTTTTGTTTTCCAAATGTTCTGTATCTAAGGGTGGCTAAATCATCACTCATTATTTGGATGGCATACATTAAATAATCTAAATATTGAATTTCTGCAATGGGGCGTAACCCTCTCATTGCCATACCAATTCCTTGACCTATAATGGTAGCTTCTCTTATTCCTGTATCAGAAACCCTTAACTCTCCATATTTTTTTTGTAACCCTTCTAAACCTTGGTTTACATCACCAATATATCCTGTGTCTTCACCAAAAATAATTATTTCTGGATGTTTTTGTAATAACGCATCAAAATTATCTCTCATTATAATTCTTGCATCTACCATTTTTTTTTCTGAGGTATAAATAGGTTCCTTTGGGGGTATGCTAATGGGGGAATCTATAGTGTTGCTTATTAAGTGAGAAGAATATTTTGCATTTGCTTTTTTGTTTTCTCTATTAATAAAATTTTGAAGGGTAGTTTTTTCTGTAAAAGATTCATCTTTTATATAGCGTAAAGTTTTTCTAGCAGAAGAAAGAACGTCTTTTCTAATAGGTTCTTTTATAGCATTTAAATCATTTTTTATCTTATTGATAAAAAGTTTATTACTACTTTTTATTATTATTTTTTCTAAAATAGAAGTAAGCAAAGAAACCTCTGCTATTATTTCGTTTATAAGGTAGTTCCAAGCATCTCTTTTTGCTTTAGAAACTTCTTTTTTTGCTAGTTTATCTATAGTAATAAGTTCTTCTTCAGAATTTACAAAACGTAAAATTTCTCCAGTTTCACTTTCTAATTCAAAATCTAAAATCCATTCTCTCATCTTTGTAATGCAGTCATATTCTCTTTCCCACTGTAATCTTTCTGTAGGTTTATAGCGCTCATGAGAGCCTGAGGTGGAGTGTCCTTGAGGTTGAGTTAGTTCTTTTACATGGATTAATATGGGTACATGTTCTTCTCTAGCTATTTTTGCTGCTTTGTTGTACACATCAATTAATTGTACGTAATCCCATCCATTAACAACAAAAATTTCATAGCCTTTATTTTTATCATCTCTTTGAAATCCTTTTAATATTTCTGAAATACTTTCTTTAGTAGTTTGATGTTTTGCGTGTACAGAAATTCCGTATTCATCATCCCACACACTCATTATCATTGGTACTTGAAGGACACCGGCAGCATTAATTGTTTCAAAAAAAATGCCTTCACTAGTGCTTGCATTTCCTATAGTACCCCAAGCAATTTCTTTTCCTTTGTTAGAAAAATTAGAAAAATTTTCTAAACCTTTTACATTTTTATATATTTTAGATGCTTGTGCTAAACCTAGTAAACGAGGCATTTGACCTGCTGTTGGAGAAATATCTGCACTTGAATTTTTTTGTTTTGTTAGGTTTTTCCAACTACCATCTTTGTTTAAAGAATGGGTTGCAAAATGACCACCCATTTGCCTTCCTGCAGACATCGGGTCTTGCTTAATATCTGTGTGAGCATATAGACCTGCAAAAAATTGTTGTGCAGTTAGCTCTCCAATTGCCATCATAAATGTTTGATCTCTATAATAACCAGATCTAAAATCGCCATTTTTAAAGGCTTTTGCCATAGCAAGTTGAGGTATTTCTTTTCCATCTCCAAAAATACCAAATTTAGCTTTTCCTGTAAGTACTTCTCTACGTCCTAACAAGCTACATTCTCTACTTACACGTGCTATCTTATAGTCATTTAAAACTTCGGTTTTAAAATCATTAAAAGATATTTGTTGTGTTTTTTTTGTACTTGTTTCTTGTAGCATAATCTGTAAGAGTTTCTTCTTGCAAAGGTACAAATTTTTAGATGAAATTTAAAAAAAAATTAAAAAACTGAGAATATCGCAAAAAACAACAATTAATCAACGCTTGTATTGATGAATTGGCAATGTTTAAATTAAAAAATATAGCATTCTTCTTCTTAATAAAATTTCTTTACCTAAAGTTTAATTTATTAAATTGATAAAATCTTGTTCAGAAATAATAGGGGTTTCTAATTTTTCTGCTTTGGCTAATTTACTGGGACCCATATTATCTCCTGCCACAATATAATTTGTTTTTTTAGAGATAGAACTACTTACTTTTCCGCCGTTGTCTTCAATGGATTTTTTAAGTTCATTTCTACTCATTTGATAAAAAACACCAGATATTACAAAGATTTTACCTGCTAACTTATTGGTTTTATTTTCTAAACTTTCTGATGATAATTCTAACTGAATTTTATAACTTTTTAATCTATTGATGAGTTGGATATTGCCTAAGTTATTTGAAAAGTTGATAATACTTTGTGCAATTCTATCACCAATTTCATCAACCAAGATTAATTCTTCAAAAGAAGCTGTCATAAGTGCATCAATACTTTTAAAATGTTTAGCTAATTTTTTAGCAACTGTTTCACCTACAAACCTTATACCCAATGCAAATAATACTTTTTCAAACGGAATTTCTTTTGATTTTTCTATTCCAGCCACTATATTTTCTGCTGATTTTTGTGCCATTCGTTCTAATGGAATAATTTGTTCTATACGTAAATCATACAAATCGGCATAATTTTGAATTAAACCTTCTTTTCGTAGTAAATCAACTGTTTCTCCTCCTAATCCATCAATATCCATTGCTTTTCTACTGATAAAATGCTGAATTCTACCTGTAATTTGTGGTGCGCAACCAAACTCATTAGGGCAATAATGCTTGGCATCACCTTCTGTTCTTACCAACTCGGTTTTACATTCTGGACAATGTGTTGCGTAGATTGTAGGTGTAGAATCCGTGGGTCTTTTTGTCAAATCTACCGCAATAATTTTGGGGATAATTTCCCCGCCTTTTTCTACAAAAACGGTGTCTTTTATTCT
>CAZZPG010000142.1:0-4931 GCA_964655975.1 uncultured Flavobacteriaceae bacterium | reverse complement strand
ACTACGTCTTTCTAAAATGATTACATCTCTCCAAATTTTATCTATTTGTGCTACTTTTTTCATAACACCAATAACTTTAAAATTATTTTTTTTATGAATGTGTAAACTTGCTCTATTTTCTGGATAAATACGAGATTGTAGTGTCCAAATATTATTTTTTTCTGATGTTTCTATTAATTTTTTTAATAATTTGGTTCCAATACCTTTATTTTTCGATATTTCAGAAATATATACACTTACTTCTGCAACACCTCTGTACGCATATTTTTTAGAATAAGGCGTTAATACTGCCCAACCGAGAATAGTGTTATTTTCTTTAGCTATTAATCTTGAATGTAAAAAATAATTTTCTGACCAGTTTTTCCAATCTAAAACTTCATTTACTGTGGTAAAAGTGGCATTTTTTGTCAAAATTCCCCCTATAAATATGGCTCTTACTTCTTGCCAATGTTCTTGTTTTAAAATTTCTATTTTCATAAATACCAATAAAAAAATCCTGTTTTTAGCAGGATTTTTATTGTTTTTATTTAGTAAATAATAATTCTCTGTATTTAGCCAATGGCCATAAATCATCATCTACCATCATTTCTAATTTATCACAATGATAACGGATTTCATCAAAATATGGTTTTACTTTATCGCAATAAGCATCTGCAGCTTTTTGACCATGTAATTTATTTGCTTTTTTACGTTCATTAATCATTTTGTCAGTTTTAGAATTGATTCCTGCAATATGTTCTGATATTTTTTCAATCAAATCTATTTGCTCTTTTGCATGTTTTTTAAACTCTTTTCCGAAGATGTTTTTTAATCCACTTACATTTTCTATTAATGTATTTTGATAACGAATTGCAGTTGGAATGATATGATTACGTGCAATATCTCCAAGAACTCTACCTTCTATTTGTATACGTAAAATATATTCTTCTAATTCAATTTCATGACGAGCTTCTACTTCTACTTTGCTCATTACTTCCATTTCTTCAAATAATGAGATTGCTTTTTTAGAAATTTTTGCTTTTAAGGCTACTGGTGTAGTTTTATTATTACTTAAGCCTCGTTTTTTAGCTTCTTTTTCCCATTCTTTCCCATATCCATTTCCTTCAAAACGAATTTTTTTAGAGGATTTAATATACTCTCTTAATACATTAAAAATAGCACTATCTTTTTTCAATCCTTTTTTAATTAATGTATCAACTTCTATTTTAAATTCTTTTAATTGTTTGGCTACAATGGTGTTTAATACAGTCATTGCTCCTGCACAGTTTGCCCAAGACCCTACGGCTCTAAATTCAAATTTATTTCCTGTAAATGCAAATGGAGATGTTCTATTTCTATCTGTATTATCTAATAATACATCGGGTATTTTACCTACTACGTTTAGTTTTAAATCGGTTCTTTCTTCTGGCGATAATTTCCCATCTTTTACTTTTTCTAATTCATCTAACACTGCTGATAATTGAGAGCCTATAAATACAGAAATAATTGCTGGAGGAGCTTCATTAGCTCCTAATCTATGATCATTACTTGCACTTGCAATGGTTGCTCTTAACAATTCTTCGTTTTCATTTACTGCTTTAATTGTATTGATAAAAAAAGTTAAGAATTGTAAATTTTTCATTGGTGTTTTTCCTGGGCTCAATAAATTTATACCTGTATTGGTAGATAATGACCAGTTATTGTGTTTACCTGAACCATTGATTCCTGCAAATGGTTTTTCATGAAACAACACTTTAAATTGATGACGTTCTGCTACTTTTTCCATTATATCCATCAATAATGAATTATGATCTACAGCTAAATTTGCCTCTTCATAAACAGGGGCTAATTCAAATTGATTTGGTGCTACCTCATTATGACGTGTTTTTACAGGAATTCCTAATAACATAGATTCATTTTCTAAATCTCTCATATAGTTTAAAACTCTTGTTGGTATTGATCCAAAATAATGGTCGTCTAATTGTTGTCCTTTTGCAGGAGAGTGTCCTAATAATGTTCTTCCTGTTAAGATTAAATCTGGTCTTGATGAAACTAATGCGGCATCAATTAAAAAATATTCTTGTTCCCAACCTAATGAGGCATTTACTTTGTTTACATTTTTATCAAAATATCTACAAACAGTTGTAGCTGCTTTATCTACAGATTGTAAGGCTCTTAACAGTGGGGTTTTATTATCTAATGCTTCGCCTGTATAGGCAACAAAAATGGTAGGAATACACAAGGTTGTTCCTAAGACAAATGCTGGTGATGTTGGGTCCCAAGCCGTATATCCTCGTGCTTCAAATGTATTTCGTATTCCACCATTTGGAAAACTAGAGGCATCTGGTTCTTGTTGTACTAACTGTGCTCCTTCAAATTGCTCCATCGCTCTACCGTTTCCAATAGGCTCAAAAAAAGCATCGTGCTTTTCTGCGGTAGAACCTGTAAGTGGCTGAAACCAGTGTGTATAGTGTGTAGTTCCTTTAGATAATGCCCATTCTTTCATTCCTATTGCAACTTGGTCTGCAATTTTTCTGTCAATTTTTGTACCAAACTCTATGGCATTCATTACGCTTTTATAAGCTTCTTTGGTCATATACTGACGCATTGACTCTTCGTTAAAAACATTTTTACCAAAGTTTTCTGAGCGACGGCCTTCTTCAAATACTTTAATAGGTTTTCTGTTTAATATTTCTTTTAGGGCATTAAATCTAATTGTTGACATTTGTATTTTTTTATAAATACAAAAATACAAAAATATCTTTAAAAAAACAACTACCCCCTAAAATTTTAGGGGGTAGTTAAAATAAATGGTGTATTGTTTGTTATTTACCCTTTTATTTTTATAAAAATGCTAAATAAACAAACACAATATATCCTAATAATAAAAAACTTCCTTTTACTTTTCCTATTTCTAATTTTTTTGGAATAAAAATTAAAGGAATTAATACAGCCGCTATTATTAACATCCAATACATATTATTAAACAGTACATCTTTACTGCTTTTTCCTGTTTCATTAATAACTTGAGATATTTTAATTGGGGTTATCATTGCTGTTAATCCTAGCACAGAGCCTATGTTAAAAATGTTAGATCCTATTAAGTTTCCTAAAGATATAGCTTTTTCTCCTCTTATTGCTGCAATTATTGATGCTGCTAACTCGGGTACACTTGTGCCAATAGCTATAACTGTTGCTCCAATTACTGCTTCGCTAATTCCTAATTTTGTTGCAATTTCTTTGGCTCCTTCTACCAACCACTCTGATCCAAAATATAAAGCTCCTCCTCCTATGAGCAGCCAAAAAAAAATTTTTAAATATCCGACAGATTGTAAGCTATCATCTATGTCATCTATTTCTATGTTTTTTTTGTTTTTTCTAGCTTTTACAATCATAGCAATAATAAAAAAAACTAAAAAAGTAAATAAAAAAGCTCCTTCTATTCTACTTAATAAATAATCATTTTTAAGAAAAAAGTATAGCATTAATGATATTAGCATCATTGCTGGCCAATTCATTTTATAAAAATTTTTATCAATTATTAAAGGTGATATCAAAGCAGTAATTCCTAAAACTAAAGCTATGTTTGCTATGTTAGAGCCTATTACATTTCCTAACGCTAAATCTGGAGCTCCATCTAGTGCTGCCTGTAAACTTACCAATAATTCTGGTGATGAAGTTGCAAAAGACACTACCGTCATACCAATAATTAATTTTGATAATTTTAATTTAAAGGATAATGCAATGGATGATTTCACCAAAAACTCTCCTCCTACAACCAACAAAATAAATCCTATAATGATGTATGCTATACTCATAAATTATTTAGTATAATTTTGCGAAGATAAGACAATCAGAAAAAATATAGAAACATCTTATTTTTTTCTATTTGATATAATCAACTGCTCGTTCTAAAGCCTTTGGAATTCCTCCAGGGTTTTTCCCTCCTGCAGTGGCAAAGAAGTTTTGTCCACCACCACCACCGTGAATAAGTTTTCCTAATTCTCTTACTACTTTTCCTGCGTCATAGCCACGTTCATTTGCTAGTTCTTTAGAAATATAACAGGTTAACATGGCTTTGTTCTTTTTTACAGAAGTTGCTAGTAATAAGAATAAATTTTTATGTTCTTTTCCTAATAAAAAAGCAAGATTTTTAATTCCGTTTTGGTCTAAATCTATTTTGGTTGCTAAAAATTGTACACCATTAATTTTTTGTAGTTGGCTACGTAATTTACTTGTTATGTTTTTAGCTTTGTCTTTTAATAGTTGTTCTATTTGTTTTTTTAGAAAAGTGTTTTCTTCTTGTAAATCTACAATGGCTTTTTCAGGGTTATTGGTATTTTTTAGTAGGTTTTTTATTTTGTAATAACTACGGTTATTATCTTTATAATATTGTTTAACGGCATCAGAGGTAATGGCTTCTATTCTTCTAATTCCTGATGCAATAGCGCTTTCTGTCCTAATCTTAAAATGCCAAATATTTGATGTATTTTTGGCATGAGTTCCTCCACATAATTCTTTAGATTCTCCAAACTCAATCATTCTAACGGTGTCTTCATATTTTTCTCCAAATAAAGCCAATGCTCCTTTTTGTAAGGCTTCTTCTATAGAAATATTTTTATGTTCATTTAAAGAGAGTCCTTCTTCTATACGAGCATTTACAAAATTTTCTATTTGATGTAACTCTTCATTTGTTAATTTTGCATAGTGAGAAAAATCAAAGCGAAAATAACTAGAGTGTACTGATGAGCCTTTTTGTTCTACGTGTTTTCCTAAAATAGTACGTAATGCTTGGTGTAATAAGTGGGTTGCAGTATGATTGTTTGCGGTTAGCTCTCGTTGTTTTTTATCAACGACTGCTTTAAAGGTTCGGGTAATATCTTTGGGTAATTTTTTTGCAAAATGGATAATAATGTTATTTTCTTTTTTGGTATCAATAATATAAACAACAT
>CAZZPG010000141.1:0-4973 GCA_964655975.1 uncultured Flavobacteriaceae bacterium | reverse complement strand
GCTCAAGAAAAAACCTCAAACGTTAAACTTCAAGCTTCCGATTTAAAACAAGATAAAGATGTGTTAGATACATGGTTTTCTTCTTGGTTATGGCCAATATCGGTTTTTGATGGAATTAGAAACCCAAATAATAAAGAAATAAACTACTATTACCCAACTAATGATTTAGTTACAGGACCAGATATTATTTTCTTTTGGGTGGCTCGTATGATTTTTGCTGGATACGAATTTAGAAACAAAAAACCATTTAACAATGTATATTTTACAGGAATTGTACGTGATAAACAAGGACGTAAAATGTCTAAATCTTTAGGAAACTCACCAGACGCATTAAAATTAATTGATAATTATAGTGCAGATGCCGTACGTGCAGGAATGATGTTGTTAAGCTCTGGAGCAGGAAACGATTTGTTGTTTGATGAAAGTAAATTACAACAAGGTAAAGCCTTTAGCAATAAAATATTTAACGCCTACCGTTTGGTAAGTGGATGGAAAGTTGATGAAACCATTGAGCAACCCAAAGTAGCCAAAATAGGCTTGCAATGGTACGAAGCAAAATTTCAAAAAGCATATACAGAAATAGAAGACCATTTTAGTAAATATCGTTTATCTGATGCTTTAATGACTACTTATAAACTTATTTGGGATGATTTTTGTTCATGGTTGTTAGAAATTATAAAACCTGCTTATAAGCAACCTATAGATAAAATTACGTTTGATGCAGTGGTGAAAATGTTTGAAGATAATTTAAAAATAGTACACCCTTTTATGCCATTTATAACCGAAGAAATTTGGCAAATGATTGCAAATAGAACTATTGATGAAGCATTAATAATATCCCAATATCCAACGCTAAAAGAAAGTAATAAGCAATTAATTACTGAGTTTAATTTTGCAACCCAAGTTGTTTCGGGGATTAGAACCATCAGAAAAGAAAAAAATATTTCGTTTAAAGAAGGAGTAGAATTATTTGTGGTAAATAATGAAAATTTAACAAAAAATTTAGATTCTGTAATTCAGAAATTAACAAATACAATAAAAATCAACTATATTTCTAAAAAAGTAGAAGGAGCTTCTTTTAGAGTAAAATCAAATGAATATTTTGTACCTATTTCTAATGATACTGTTGATGTAGAAGCAGAAAGAGAGCAATTAAATAAAGAACTAAAAAGAGCAGAGGGGTTTTTATTCGGAATTCAGAAAAAACTATCAAATGAACGTTTTGTAAACAATGCTCCAGAAAAAGTGTTGGAGCTAGAACGTAAAAAAGAAGCAGACACATTGGCAAAAATTGAAACTATTAAAAACAGTTTAGCTTCGTTGTAAAAAAATATTTCTATTTAGAAAATGCAAAAATCCAAAGAATGTATATCTTTGGGTTTTATCGTTTTAAAAGAGATTAAGAATGCAAACAGCACAACAAATAGCCAAACATTTTAAAGAAACCTTTTTTGGAGGTAATTGGACAGCAGTAAGCCTAAAAGAAACATTACAAGATATTACTTGGCAACAAGCCACTACAAAAGTGTACAATTTTAAAACCATTGCTACCTTAGTATTTCACATTAACTATTATGTATCTGGAGTTTTAGAAATTTTTAAAGGAAAACCACTTCTAATAAAAGATGAGTTTAGTTTTTCTCATCCACCAATTGATTCTAAAGAAGATTGGGATATTTTTTTAGCATCAATATTTAAAGATGCAAAAATAGTTGCTTCAGAAATAGAAAAATTACCAGAAAATATCTTTTTAAAACCCTTTACAAATAAAAAACATGGTAATTATTACAGAAATTTACACGGAATTATAGAGCATACCTATTATCATACAGGGCAAATTGTATTGATAAAAAAAATTGTACAGCAAGAAAATTCAAATAATTAAACCCTTAAAAAAGAGGGGATTCCTCTTTTTGCTTCCAGATAATTCTGATATTCTTCATCTATTTTATCTTCTAAATCTGAAGTAGAAGATACTTGATCTAAATTTTTGCTAATGTTTATCAATAATTAATTCTTGATTTTTGAATCTTTATAAGTTGTTGGTGGGAAACACCAACAACGACAGAAAATCAAACCTATTCCTATGGGCATTGTGTTTGTTTTACAACTTGTTAGAGAGGCTCTACCCCCTCTTCTCACACTCAGATATTTTTAATTACCTTAGGTAGTTAGTTATTTTAACTCGGTAAGAATAGTTGTTTTTTTGATATCTTCACGATTTATTTGATTATTTCGTGAAATAAGTTATATTTGTAGCGCTAATTCACGATAAAATGACAAAATCTTCTCGTATTCTTACTTATCTACAAATTCTCAAAGAACGATATATGCGTTTAGCAATAGATAAACAATCGTTAATAACACTTATTAACGAAGTTGAAGTTGCTGAGCAGGTGTACGATTCAAATGCGATAGAAAATAGTACTTTGAGTTTAGATGAAACTGAGAAAATTTTGTTACAAATTGACCTTGACCGATATATTAATGAACGAGAATTATTTGAAGCCAAAAATTTGGCAAGAGTCGTTTATTATATCAATCAAAAAGCAACCGAAACAATCCTCTCTTTAGATACCATACTATTACTTCATAAAATGCTTATTAGTAATATTAGAGATGATATTGCTGGTAGGTTTAGGAATGAAAAAGAATGGGTACGAGTTGGAAATCATATTGCTCCAAACCCTACCGAAGTTTTAGGACTTTTAAAAGAAATGTTGATAGATTATCAAATAAATGATACAGAAAATATAGTAGATAGAATTGCAAAACTACATCTTACTTTCGAGCATATTCACCCTTTTGTAGATGGTAATGGAAGAATTGGAAGAGTGATTAATAATTATGCCTTAATACGAGAAAATTATGCACCCATAAATATTAAATTTATTAATAGAAAAGAATATTATGAAGCCTTTGTTGAGTTCGATAAAATGGGTACTACAAAAATAATGTCCGAAATTATTGGAAAAGCATTGTGCCAAAGTTATCACAAACGATTAGCCTATTTAGAAGGGAAAAAAATCATCAAGTTGTCTGATTATGCTAAACAGACAAAAACTTCTCACTCCAATCTTTTAAACAAAGCCCATCGACAAACAATTGAAGCTTTTTTAGAAAAAGGAGTATGGAAAATAGGGGTTTGATTTTTTAGCTTAAAAATGTATTTATGTTTCTTCTACTTAATATATTTATAAACAGACTTTTTATCTTTCAGTGAAACGGTTGTATGTCTTTTTTTACCATCTAATAATTATACTACCCCAAGTAAAACCACTACCAAAAGCAGCTAAAACAACCAAGTCGTTTTCTTTAATTTTATTTTGTTCCCAAGTATCGGTTAAGGCAATAATGATAGATGCAGCCGTAGTATTACCAAATTTCTGAATATTGTTAAACACTTGGTCATCAGATAATCCAAAACGTTTTTGTACAAATTGAGAGATACGTAAATTTGCTTGATGAGGAATTAGCATATCAATATCTGTAGCTTTTAAATTATTTTTTATCAGCCCCTCATTAATCACTTCACTAAATCTAGTAACAGCATTTTTAAAAACAAGAGTACCGTCCATGTAAGGAAAATAAGAAATATCATCAGTATTTCCTAATAATTCTGGCACCCATTTCTTAATACTTGGAGATATAACTACTAGTTTTTCTGCATATTTTCCCTCACTATGTAGGTGCGATGATAAAATACCTTTAGTATTATCTTCTGTTCTTGAAAGAATACAAGCGCCTGCTCCATCTCCAAAAATTACAGAAACTCTACGTCCACGAGTAGTTTTATCTAATCCATTTGAATGAAATTCTGCACCAATAACTAAAATGTTTTTATACATACCTGTTTTAATAAACTGGTCTGCAGTAGATAACGCATAAACAAAACCAGAACATTGGTTTCTAATATCTATAGCACCAATTGTTGGTATATTTAACATATCTTGAATTTGAACACCACAACCAGGAAAAAAATAATCTGGACTTAAGGTAGCAAAAACAATAAAATCTATATCATCTTTGGTTAAACCAGCACGTTTTATAGCAATTTTTGCTGCTTTTGCACCCATAACAGCCGAAGTATCTTCAGACCCTTTAGGTACCCATCTCCGTTCTTTAATACCTGTTCTTTCCTGAATCCACTCATCATTAGTATCCATCATTTTAGATAAATCATCATTTGTTACCACATTATCAGGAACGTAGTAGCCTAGACCTGTTATTTTTGAGTTATACATAATTTTATAGTTCGTATTTTAAGTTGTTTACTTATTTTAAGAAAACCAAACTTACTAATTTTAAAGGATTCTCACAAAATGAGGCTTACATATTTTAGAGATTCAATAACTTACTGTCATTTTGTCATTTTTTTTGATTTGGTATTTTTTTTGACTATCAAATTACTATATAATAATAAAAATACTAAACAATATATAATATGAGTAAAGGAAATATAAATGTATCAGTAGAAAATATTTTTCCATTGATTAAAAAATTCTTGTATTCTGATCACGAAATATTTTTACGTGAGTTAATTTCTAACGGAACAGACGCAACTACCAAATTAAAACACTTAATTTCTATTGGTGAAACAAAAAATGAATTAGGTGATGCAAAAATTGAAGTTAAAATTAATAAAGATAAGAAAACATTAACTATTTCTGATAAGGGGATGGGAATGACTGCAGAAGAGGTTGAGAAATACATCAATCAAATTGCGTTTTCTGGTGCAGAAGAGTTTTTAGAAAAATACAAAGACGATAAAAATGATACGGGTGTAATTGGTCACTTCGGATTAGGTTTTTACTCTGCATTTATGGTGGCAGATCAAGTAGAAATTATTACAAAATCGTACAAAGATGAACCTGCAACACATTGGATTTGTGATGGATCACCAGAATATACTTTAGTAGAACATGATAAAAAAGAACGTGGTACAGAGATTATTTTACACATTGCAGAAGATT
>CAZZPG010000140.1:0-5003 GCA_964655975.1 uncultured Flavobacteriaceae bacterium | reverse complement strand
TCAAAATACGTTACGAAAGAAGTTAGGGTTTTTAGAGGATATAGATACTTTTTATTTATGATATTATTCTTAAACAAATAAGTTCTTTTCGTATTTTACTGTATACTTTTTTTGATAGCTTTTTCTACTCTAATCATTAACTCATTAAAAGGTAATGAATTTATTTTTATGGGTTGATGCGTAGTTATTATGATTGGTGAAAATAATCCTACAGGAAATTTCCCATATTTAAAGACTTTCCAAGAATTATTAATGGTAAGTGGAACTATATAGGCTTCTTGATTGTATTTGGTAATCATCTTTAAACCGTTGGTAGAGAATTTTTTAGGATGTCCATCTCTACTTCTTGTTCCTTCTGGAAAAATAACAGCAGACCACTTGTTTTTATTGATTTTTTTAGCAAATTTCCCTAAAGTTACAATAGCATGTTTACCGTCTTTTCTATTGATGAGAGCTGCACCTCCATAACGTAAATTAAAGGAAACACTAGGAATACCTTTGCCTAATTCTATTTTAGATACAAATTTTGGATGATGTTTTCTAAAATACCAACTAATAGGTGAAATATCAAACAAACTTTGATGATTTGATACAAAAATAAGAGCAGTATTTTCTGGTAATTTATATGGGTTTATAAGTTTAGTTCTAATACCTACAATAAGCAATGTTTTCATTAATACAAAATTCATACAATCTACAGCATATTTATGTCCTTTATAGCCATATAATTTCAATCCTAACCACTGTATTGGATGAAAAAATAATAGAAAAAAGAAATATACAATTGCAAAAATTGATGAGAGAAAATAACTTAAAATTTTCATTGTACTTTTAAATTGTATCTTAATAAAAAGTAGATTTTTTACTTTATCCAGTTAGACCAAGGGATTCTAGAGAACACCAATAATAAAGCTAGTCCATAATAAATAGCAAAGGTTTTAAATTTTGCATTATCAGTAGTTTTCTTTTTGTGTTTAGACCAACCTATTGTTATTAAAACAATAGCTAAAATCATTAGTAAAGGATGTTCTATTGCTAGTAATCTAGTTTCATCATCTTTCATAATTTCACTTCCATTAGTTTTTAATGATTTATAAGCAGGGCTCATAAAATACCACCCAATACCAATTAATAATTGAATATGAACCACAATTAAAGTAAATAAACCTATGCGCAAGTCTTTGTTTGTAAAGGGTTTATTTTTAGCCAAACCTATAATTGCATTAATAACAGCAAAAATTAAAATTGCAACCACAAAGTAAGCCCAGTAAGAATGTATGTTTTTCATTATAATAGTTGTTTATTTTTATAATGGTGTAAATGTACTGAATTTTATAGATAAAAAAATCATCCCAATTTTTGTTGGGATGATTTTTATTATTTATTAAGCAATATAAGATTGTTTAAAACATATATTTAACACCAAAATTCCACGTTGTTCCATATCCAATATAGACCTTGTTTGAAGTGTTTATCCCTTTCCATGTTTTATCTCCTGAGGCAACAAATTTATTTGTTTTAGAATTTTCTATATAAAAAGTATTAAATATATTGTTTACATTTATTCTAAAAGTAAAAGATTGGTTTTTTATACCTCCAAGATTTAACTTGTATGATGCTCCTAAATCTACAGTATTATAAGATGGTAATTTTAAAGCTCCCTTGTTTTTTTGTGTTTCAAATTCTCTTGAGCCTAAATTAATTTGTGAGTACAAGTTATTATAGAAATTATAATTTGCATCAGCAGAAAATTTTTCAGTAATTTTATAATTTGCATTTAATCCTGCTGTAAATTGAGCTGCATTACCAATTTTAACTCCATCAATGTATGCTATTTCACCAGATTTTAATAATGTACCATTATCATCATAGGTTTTTGTTTCAACATTTCCTTTATATTTCCAATTACCTACAGATAAGAAACCGTTAATTTTTAATTTTTCAGTAGGTCTTGTAAAAAATTCTAACTCAATTCCTTGATGAATTTCTTTAATACCACTTGATTGAGTAAATTCATCAGATACATTATCATTATTGGTATCTTGTGCAGAAGAAAGAATTCTATTATCCCATGATGTGCTATATAAGTTTAAGTTTACAGAAACTTTTTCGCTTTTAAATTGGTATCCTCCTTCAAATCCTATAATGGTTTGATTCTTATTTCCATAAGGGTTTAATTCATTTGATTTTCTTATATTGGTAAATAAGTCATCATGAAATGCTTGTCTAGAGTAATAACCTGCATTAACAAAAACTTTATTATCATCATCAATAGTATAAGAACCACCTGCTTTTAAGTTGTATCCAATATTATTAAGTTTATCAGAAGATTTTGCAGATGAATAATTCCAAGTATCAGTTTTTTTATGACTTTGATTAGAGATTGCACCTTGAAAATAAGTTGCAATTCTATCATTTGAATACTCAATTTGCCCAAATGCTCCTATATAGTTAATCTTTTCTTGGTAATCATAACTAAATCTATCTTTATGACCAGTAGAGGAGAATAAGTTTGACCATGGGTTATAACCAATTTCTTTATTAATTGTATAATTACCTCCATATTTACTTGTTACATTGATGGTTGCTCCTAAAGATTCTGTTACGGCTCTATAATGAATACCATTATAGAAACGACCATCTAAACCTATACTCATAGATAAGTTATCACTAAATTTCTTTTCAAAGTTAGTAATAATCCCATACCAGTTATGAGAATTAACTGAGGCTTTTACAAATTTACTACCTCCAGTATTAATATTATCTTTCTCAATTGCATCGTAATCTAAGAGCCCATCACTATCTCTAAACCCATAGAATCCTCTACCTTGTGGATATGCAAAACCTCCACGACCAAAAGAAGCATAGGCTACAGTTGATAATTTAGAAGTTTCGGTTATTGTCCAGTCCCAAGATAAGTTAATTACAGGTTTGTGGTAAAAGTTTCTTCCACCTGAGTACTCTTTTCCTTTGTAATACCCCCACCAGTTACTATATCTTCTTCCTTTATCTAAATATTTTGATAATTTGCTTCCTCCTGCGGCACCATGCCATTGTGGAGCACCTGTTACCAATAGGTTGAAAATATGACTATCATTAGGTTTATATCCAAAAGAAAGGAAGTATGTTTGTCCTTGCCCTTTAGTTCCTTGCATATATCCATTTCCTTGCCAATGACCAATCATACCAGCAAAAGCAAAACCATTTTCCATTAAACCTGTTGAATAGTAAGCAGTGGTTTTTACATACGCATCGTTTCCTGTTAAGAACCTAATATTACCTCCTTTTTTTGTATCAACTGTTTTTGTTACTATATTTACAGTTCCTCCAACTGAAGAAATCGCTAATTTTGAGGCTCCTAAACCTCTTTGAACTTGTACAGCATTAGCAATGTCTAAAACTCCTGACCAGTTAGACCAGTACATTTTTCCATCTTCCATTCCATTTATTGGCTGACCATTTAATAGGAAAGCTGTATTTGTTTGATCAAAACCTCTTAAATATAAGCGACCATCTCCATAACCACCTCTTTGGATACTTTGAACTGAAGGTGTTGATTTTAATATTTCAGGTAAGTCAGAAGTTCCTGTTTTTGCTTGAATTTCAGCAGCTTTAAGTGTAGATACAGCAATAGGCGTTTTTCTACCTCCTGCTAAATCTATAACTCCTTTACCAATAACTACAATCTCATCTAATACATCTCCACTTTCTGCTAATTGTATTGTCCCAAGGTTTCTTTTTGTTGAAGAAAATACTACTTCTTTAGGTTTATAACCAACAAAAGAAATAACTAAAACTCCAGAGTTTGTTTTAGTGTTTAACATAAATTTCCCATCAAAATCTGTTGTTGTACCGTTTGTTGTTCCTTTTACAACAATACTAGCACTTGGTAAAGGTTCGTTGGTTTCATCTACAACTTTTCCTGTAATTTTGGTTTGACCCATAACAGTAGCTGTTGCGAAAAACAACGCCACTAGTAATAAATTTTTAAATGTTTTCATTGTTTAATTTTAATGTTATTAATTGCACCACAAAAGTGTTACTTTTTTGGATTTTATATATTAATTTAATGTTAAATTTAACAAAAAATTAAGAGAGCCAAAGGTACTAAAAAGGTTTAGTTAGTCAAAAAAAAGTGACAATAAATTACAAACATTTTAAAAGATATTATATTAGTTTAATTGTTTCTTTTTCAGGTGTTTATATGCTAATTCTTTCCCTAGTTCTACTCCAAATTGGTCATAGCTAAAGATATTCCAAACAACACCTTGAGTAAATATTTTATGCTCGTATAATGCTATGAGTTTTCCTAAAGAGTTTGGTGTAAGTCTTTTAAATAATAATGTGCTACTTGGTTTGTTTCCTTCAAAGACTTTAAAAGGTAAAAGTGTTGCTATTTTGTTTTTATTTCTAGAGAAATTTAATTCTAAATGCACTTCTTCTTTTGTTTTTCCAAAAGCCAAAGCTTCTGTTTGTCCATAAAAATTTGCCATTAATTTTTGATGATGATCTGTTAATCCGTATAAAGACTCTTCAAACCCAATAAATTCTGTAGGGATTAATTTTGTGCCTTGGTGTATTAATTGCATAAAAGCGTGTTGCATATTTGTACCTGTACTGCCCCATACAATAGTTCCTGTTTGGTAATTTATTTTCTCTCCATTTCTATCTACGCTTTTTCCGTTACTTTCCATAATTGCTTGCTGTAAGTAAGGAACTAATTTTGTTAAGTATTGCGAATATGGTAAAATAGCCTCGGTTTCTGATTTAAAAAAATTATTATACCAAACACTAATTAATGCTAATAAAACAGGAATATTTTCTTGAAAAGGAGCTGTTTTAAAATGCGTATCCATTATTGATGCTCCTTTCAATAACTCTTTAAAATTATTAAATCCTAGAGATAAACTTATTGATAAACCAACAGCAGACCAGAGAGAAAATCGTCCTCCTACCCAATCCCACATTGTAAAAATATTGTTTTTGTCTATTCCAAAAGTTTC
>CAZZPG010000139.1:0-5072 GCA_964655975.1 uncultured Flavobacteriaceae bacterium | reverse complement strand
TAAGAAAATGAGTATACCAAAAAGATACACCATTACCGCAGCATTACCTTACACTAACGGACCTGTACACATTGGTCATTTGGCAGGAGTATATGTGCCAGCAGATATTTACACACGTTATTTGCGATTAACCAATAAAGATGTGGTGTTTGTTTGTGGTTCTGATGAACACGGTGTGCCTATTACTATTAAAGCAAAAAAAGAAGGAATTACACCACAGCAAGTTGTAGATAAATACCATGCAATTATTAAAAAATCTTTTAAAGATTTTGGAATTTCTTTTGATAATTACTCACGTACATCCGCAAAAATTCATCATCAAACAGCGTCAGAATTTTTTACAAAATTGTATAATGATGGTAAATTTATTGAAAAAATTACTGAACAATTGTATGATGCCGAAGCAAACCAATATTTAGCAGACAGATTTGTAGTAGGAACTTGCCCAAAATGTGGAAATGAAGAAAGTTATGGAGATCAATGTGAAAGCTGTGGAACTAGCCATAATGCAACCGACTTAATCAATCCAAAATCTGCAATTACAGGAAATATACCCACCCTAAAAAAAACCAAACACTGGTTTTTACCGTTGGATAAACACGAAGATTTTTTAAAAGAATGGATTTTAGAAGGTCATAAAAATGATTGGAAACCCAATGTTTTAGGGCAAGTAAAATCTTGGATTGATGATGGTTTACGTCCACGAGCTGTAACCAGAGATTTAGACTGGGGGATTCCTGTACCTATTGATGGTGCAGAGGGGAAAGTATTGTACGTGTGGTTTGACGCACCTATCGGATATATTTCTGCTACCAAAGAATGGGCAGCACAAACGGGGGGGGATTGGGAGCTTTATTGGAAAGATAAAGACACCAAATTGGTACATTTTATTGGGAAAGATAATATTGTGTTTCACTGTATTATTTTCCCTGCGATGTTAAAATCTGAAGGAAGTTATATTTTACCAGAAAATGTACCTGCCAATGAGTTTTTAAATTTAGAAGGTAATAAATTATCAACCTCTAAAAATTGGGCAGTTTGGTTGCATGAATATTTAGAAGATTTTCCTGATAAACAAGATGTATTGCGTTATACACTGACTGCAAATGCCCCAGAAAGTAAAGACAATGATTTTACTTGGAAAGATTTTCAGGCAAAAAATAATAATGAGCTGGTAGCAATTTTTGGTAATTTTATTAATAGAGTAGTGGTATTAACCAATAAGTATTATGATGGAAAAGTACCTACTGCTGGAGATTTTACAGAGGTGGATGAGGAAACCTTAGAAAAATTAAAGGAATTTCCGTTTGTCATTTCAAAATCAATTGAGCGTTACCGATTTAGAGAAGCAAGTCAAGAATTAATGAATTTAGCTCGACTTGGTAATAAATATTTAGCAGATGAAGAACCATGGAAAGTTGTAAAATTAGATGAAGTACGTACACAAACCATTATGCATATTGCCTTACAAATTGCTGCTGGTTTGGCAGTATTATCAGAGCCTTTTTTACCGTTTACATCAAAAAAATTAAAAAATATTTTAAATAAAAAAGAGAACACATGGAATGATGTTTCAGAAAAAGAGGTTTTATTACCTGCAAATCATCAAATAAATAAAGCAACGTTGTTGTTTGCTAAAATAGATGATAAAGAAATTGAAGCTCAATTAGAAAAATTGGCAATTACAAAAAAAGAAAATGAGCAAGAAAACAAAGTGATAGAGCAACAAAAAGAAACCATAGAATTTGATGATTTTATCAAGTTAGACATTAGAGTAGGAACTATTTTAGAGGCTAAAAAAATGCCAAAAACAAAAAAATTATTAGTACTAAAGGTAGATACAGGAATTAATATTAGAACAATAGTTTCTGGTATTGCAGAAAGTTTTAAACCTGAAGATATTATTGGGAAACAAGTAACTGTTTTATGCAATTTAGAGTCTAAAAAATTACATGGAGTAGAAAGTCAAGGAATGATTTTAATGACCAATAGACCAAATGGAAAATTAGCTTTTGTAGAGTTTATAGAAAAAATTGAGAATGGAGCTCAAATAAGTTAGTTCCTTTTTTTTTAAGGATATGTAAATGTTTTAACAAATAATGAGGTAAACGAATTATCAATAAATACAAAAAAGACTGCCTTTTTCAGGCAGTCTTTTAAAGTTATTTTAAAAAATGATTATTCGTTGCATAAATTAAGAGCCAATAGACCAGTAGCAGGTGATGGTCCATCTGATAGAACAAGATTTCCGCTTGGGGCATAAACTTTAAATTTATGCTCACTTTCATAAAGGCCAGGAACATATTTCCAACTTAAAGATGTAGAGCCTGCAGGAACTGTTATTATGTGGTCAGCTCCAGCTCCAGTAGCTGTGTACTTAGTTTCAGTTCCGTCTAAGGTAACTAAAATATAGGCTCCATCCCATCCGTCACTATAAACATCAATCATTTCAATTTTCCAGTCACCAGCAATTGGTGAAGAAGGTACACATACAAATGGACTTGAAAAACCAAAAGCATCATTATAAAACAATTCAGAATTAATACCTTTTCCAGAGTTTGTGCTAGAAAAAACTCTTCCATCAGAAAGTTTTATTTCACCACGATATACAAAGGCATCACCTCCATCAGCATGAGATATGTCTAAACCTAAAGCAGTTAGTGCTTCAGATGATTTTACTTTTATAGAAAGCGTGGGGTATGTATCTCCAGCATTAAAACTAGATTTATTCCAAGTACCAACTAAAACTTCTTCAGTAATACTGTAGTTTGGAGCTGTATCGTTCTCAATTGTATTATCTTTAAAGGTAACATATAAAGAATAGGATTCAACTAGTGATCCTGCTTTTTCATCAACAAACTCCATTTTTACATCCCATTCAGAAGCATTTTCATCAAATAGATTTGTTGATTTGTCTTCTGATGAGGTTAGAACTCTAGCATAAGCCCCTATTTCACCGTTAGCTGCTGCTTGTAGCTCTTTTATTTCGTTATTACACGATACAATTGACAATGTTATAAAGAATAACATTAATTTTTTTAATAGTTTATTTGTTTTCATATTATATATTAATTAAGGTTATCAGCATTTAAATCCCAAAAGATTTTTATGTTATTACCACTTTTTGGTGAGACACTTGAGTTTAAGTTTGCAAAATTTCCAGGATACATAAAAGATCTAATGAAGACTCCTGGAGTTGCAGAAATTGTAGGTTGCAAATTACTAGGTTTACTTGTTCTTCTATATGCGTTGTATACTTCTAAACCATTCCCCCAGTTTGCAATATAAGATTCAGTCATAATAATATTTAATTTTTCTGAGTCATTTGCAGCATCATATTTTGTTAGAACTTCTTTGATATAAGAGGTTACATTAGCATCTGTGGGAAGAGTAGTGCCAGAAGGTATAGCACCTTTATTAAAGTTTCTAACTTTTGACATAGATTCTTTTATCCCATTTTCTAAATATTCTTTTGCATTTCCAGAGGTTCCAAGTGTTAGTGCACTTTCAGCTAATAAAAAATTAGTATTAGCTGAATTCCAAATAGGGTATATTCCCTTTCCTTTTGCTCCATCATTTTTACCAACAGAAGAACCTTCATTGTTGTCATATTTTCCTCCTGCAGGATATAGCCCCCAAACAGTTACTTTACCTCCGTCTGGTGGTCCTCCATCATTGTTTCCGTGGTCTCTACCCCAGTAACCATTACCAATATTACAGAATGGGTCATTAAAAGCATAGTGTAATGGTTTAGACTCTCCTAAACAGGGTAATGTAAATAATCCATCAGAAGTAGATGGGTCTGGGTAAGTTAAGGTTTGTCTATAAAAGTAATAATGTAACCTAGGGTCTTCTACAGACTTTCCATTTTTCAAAAGGTTCATAAAATAATTAGACATATAATCTTTATCATCACTTAAGTAATTATCTTTAAATTTAAAATGGCGTAAGTCAGGATCATTATTTTGTGTTCTATAGGATATCTGAAAATCATCATTAGAAGCTAATATTAGCTTACCACCAGCAATTAATGTATTAATTGCAGCTGTATTTGGATCAGATAAACGCATATTGTTATATAATCTTAGTTGTAAAGTATTAGCTAAAGACTCCCATTTTGTTACATTACCGTAATAAAAAATATCATCACCTTTTTCCAAACCTTTTAAGCTGGTTTTGTTAAAGTCATTAATAGCCTCTTTTAAAAGATTTAAGGCAATCATATATATATCTTTATCATCATCTGCTTTTGGGTTAAAGTTTTCTGTAAATAAGATAGATTCAGAATAAGGAACATCACCAAACATATCTACTAAACTTGTTAAAACATATGATTGTAGAATTTTTGCAATAGCTACATGGTTAAACATTTTTTCTTTTATACCTTTGGCAATTATTATTTTTGTGTCAGCAAGTACACCAGCATAAGCCTCTTCCCACAAGTCGTTAAAGCTTTGAGGAGTATAGGCATTGTCATAAACAGGACCTGACATATGAGTCATTCTTGTTACTTGCATTCCAAAATCTGTTAACTCTTTGTTAAAATTTTTAAAATTAATCATAGCTCCATTTAGTAATAGAGATACATTTGCATCTGATGGAGAAGCTCCATTAGGATCTTCTGTTAAATTTAATTCTGTAGAATCACAAGAGATTATTAGAATAAATGAAAACAGATAAATAAGATTTATTTTTATTTTTTTCATGATTTAAATTGTTTTTTTTAATTAAAAAGTTGCTTTTAAAGAAAAACCAAATTGTTTTGAAGCAGGACCTGTCATAAAATCTAACCCTTTTGAATTACTAACTCCTAAACTAGATATTTGAGTATCAAATGATTGATGTGCTTTTGGGAAATTAAAAGCTCTTCTCCATAAATTATTAGCAACAAAAGAAAAACTAATCTTACTAAATGGAGTATTTTCTAACATTTTAGGGTTAAACTTATAAGTAAGAGAAATTTCTCTTAATTTTAACATTGTGGCATCATAAACAATACCTTCATCAGCTCCATATAAATAATTACTAAAATAGTAATTTGTTAAACTAATTTGTGTAACGTTTTTAGAGCC
>CAZZPG010000138.1:0-5131 GCA_964655975.1 uncultured Flavobacteriaceae bacterium | reverse complement strand
TTTTCTAATTTAATAAATAACTCTTTTCCTTTTCTTCTTTCAATAGAATTATAACAATCTTCCATAAGGTTAATAGAAAAATACGGTTTAAAATATTTTAAATATTCTGTTTTTTCTCCACCAAAAGGAGGATATTCTGTATTTAACGGTAATTTAAAAAGAATACCTACAATTTTACCTTTTATGTTTAATATTTCTGATGCTTTTTTAGCATAATTTAATCTTAATGTTGGCTTTATGGCACAGAAAAAGGTTTGTTCTATCAATAAATCAAAAGAAGATTTTATATCAAAAAAATTTTGATGTAGTATGTTTTCAGAAGGAAATGAGGGTACTCTTTTTTTAAAATTTTCTAAGGCTATTTTAGAGAAATCTACTACAAATACATTAATAAACCCTTTTTTATGTAAATATTCTACTTCGTAAGAATTTCCTCCTCCAAGAATTAATATTTTTAATTTTTTATTTGTTAATTGTTTAAAGTAGGTTTTTAAAGGTGGTGAAATTTCACCTAAATCCCACTCAATTTTATTAGATATATACCTGTTATTCCAAAATATTTCATTTAGTTTCATACAGTTTTATTTTCCTAAACTACCTTTTAAGAAGTAATTATACAAGAAATTGGCAGCAAAATTATTCTTCTAAAATTTTATTATTCACATTTTAAAATCCTTTCTTACCTCAATTATCGGTTTCTCCACCCTATTATTCCTCCGTCTAAATTATATATATTTTCAAAACCTGCATTAAGTAGTTTTTTTGCTGCTCTACCACTTCTTCTTCCACTATGGCAATAGATATAAATAGGTTTATTTTTATCTAATTTGTTTATTTTTTCCATAAAATCTTCTTGAAAAAAATTAATTAAAATAGCGTTTCCTATTTTTCCTTGATTGTATTCTTTTAGGGTTCTAACATCTACTAATTGAACTCCTTCTTTTGCAATTCCTTTTTTAAACTGTTCTGCATTTACTAAATAAATTTTTCCGTTGGTACTGTTTTCTTTTGTTTGACCTTGACAAACAACAAATGTGCTAATTGATATTAATAGTATGATTATTTTTTTCATAATTGTACTCTTTATTTACACTAACCAAGTGTAATACTTTCTTTTTTTAACGCATTAAAACCTCCTACAATATCAATAAAGTTATGTATTCCTCTGCTTTTTAATATAGAAGCTGTAATTACACTTCTATACCCAGAGGCACAATGTATATAGAATATTTTGTCTTTTGGGAAATTTTTTAAATGATTATTTATACTACTTAAACATGTATGTTTTGCATTAAGTAAATGGGCTTTTAAAAATTCATTTTCTTTTCGAACATCAAAAATAGGAGGTTTTTCTTTTTTTAAAATTTTTGTAATTTTTTTGGCAGTAATACTATTTATGATAGCAATTTCTTTTGATGCTTCTTTCCATGTATTAAACCCTCCTTTTAAGTAACCAGTTACATTATCAAACCCAATTCTTGCTAATCTTGTTATCACCTCTTCTTCTCTACCTATATCAGCTACTAATAAAATGGATTGTTGTACATCTCCAATTAAAGCCCCTACCCAAGGTGCAAAACTACTACTATCTATTCCTATAAAAATAGCATTTGGTATGTGCCCTTTTACAAAATCTTCTTTATGCCTAACATCTAAAATTAGTGCTTCTGTTGTATTAGCAATAGTTTCAAAATTAGCAACTGATAATGGTTTTTTTGAAGTTTTTATTACAGTATCTAACGGATTGTATCCATTAATATTCATTAATACATTTGCAGGAAAATAAGCTGGGGGAGTGCTTAGTCCATCTAATACTTCTATAATAAATTCTTCTTTGGTCATATCAGCCCGTAGGGCATAATTGGTTTTCTTTTGATGCCCTAAAGTATCTGTAGTTTCATCACTCATTTTTTTACCACATGCAGAGCCAGCCCCGTGGTTTGGGTACACAATTAAATCATCAGACAAAGGCATTATTTTATTACGTAAGGAATCAAATAGATAACCTGCTAATTTTTTTTCGGTTAAATCTGCCACTACATGTTGGGCTAAATCAGGTCTTCCTACATCTCCAATAAATAGTGTATCTCCAGAAATAATACCGTGTTCTTTTCCGTTCTCATCAATAAGGAGTACTACAATACTTTCCATAGTGTGTCCTGGTGTATGCAATAATTTTAAGGTATAATCTCCTACTTTAAAAACTTGACCATCTTTAGCTATTATTGCTTCATAATTGGGTTTTGCTGTAGGGCCAAAAATAATTTTTGCTCCTGTTTTTTTTGCTAAATCTAAATGACCACTAACAAAATCTGCATGAAAATGTGTTTCAAAAATGTATTTAATTTTTGCTTGGTCTTTTTCTGCACGCTCAATATATGGGTGCACTTCTCTTAATGGATCAAAAATAGCAACTTCTCCTTTACTTTCTATGTAATAGGCAGCGTGTGCTAAACATCCTGTATATATTTGCTCTATTTTCATTTTTTAAAGATAGTATTTTAACGTACGTTTTTTATAGAATAACGTTGTATGCTTCGTTTAACTTTAATAAATCTACTTTATTTTATAAATTATTTATTACAATATGGTTTCTTTTGAGTACAATTTTTTTATCTTTTTCTAGTTTTTTTAGTAATCTAGAAACTACAACTCTAGAGGTATGTAAATCATTAGCTATTTTTTTATGTGTAGTATATACAGTTTCATTATGGTTTACCATTGCTTTGTTTTTAAGGTGCTTTAAAATACGTTTATCCATATTTAAAAATGCAATGGTATCTATAGCTTCTAATAACTCTCTCATACGGTCATGATAACTGTTGAGTACAAAGTTACGCCAGCTTTTGTATTTAAGCATCCACTCGCTCAATTTCTCTACAGGAATCATTATTAATGTAGCATCTGTTTCTGCTATAGCTCTAATTTCACTCTTGTTATCTTTAAAAGAGCAGGTTAATGTCATAGCACAAGTATCTCCTTTTTCTAAAAAATAAAGTAATAGCTCATCTCCATTTATATCTTCCCTTAATATTTTTATTGCCCCTTTTAGCAATAAAGACATATACTTTATATAACTGCCAATAGCAATTAATTCATATCCTTCAGGTACTTCTTTATAGATACCAAACTCTTTAATTTCTTCTAGTAATTCATCTTCAAAGAGGTATCCGTAGTTTAATTTTAAAGCTTCTTGCATATCTATCATTTAAAAGGTCTAAAGATACAACATAAGAATTGAATGACTTGTTTTTTTACAAACCCACTTTTTTTTAGCATCTTTATGGTTCTTAAAAAACTAATATGTCTTCAAATAGTAGAATAAATAGAGCCTTTATAAATGCAAAGAAAATACCATTTAATAAAGATTCAAAAATTATTATTTTTAGTGATTGTCACCGTGGTAATGATAGTTTTGCTGATGATTTTACTAGAAATAGAAATATTTATCATCATGCATTATCTTATTATTATAGAGAAAATTTTACGTATATAGAACTAGGAGATGGTGATGAGTTGTGGGAAAACGCTAACTTTAAAGCTATTTTTAGAGCTCATAAAAATGTGTATCTACTATTAAAAAAATTTCATGACAAAAAACGGTTGCATTTTATTTGGGGAAACCATGATATGGCATATAAAAACCCAAAAATAATACAAAAAAATTTGTATTATTACTTTGATAGTGTGAGCAATACCGAAAAAGAATTATTTATAAATGCCTCATTTTCTGAAGCCATTTTATTGAAAGATGAAACTACTAAAAAATCCGTTTTTTTACTTCACGGTCATCAAGCAGATTGGTTTAATTATATTTTTTGGAAATTGAGTAGATTTTTGGTAAGATTTCTTTGGAAGCCCTTACAAATTTTAGGAATTAATGACCCCACAAGTCCAGCACAAAATTTTAAAGAACTTATTAAAGTAGAACTCAATATAGAAAATTGGATTAAAAAGAACAACAATCAAATGGTTATTATTGGGCACACCCATAGACCTCATTTTCCATTACCAAATGAAATTCCTTTTTTTAATGATGGTAGCTGTGTACATCCAAGAGCTATTACAGGTTTAGAAATAAAAAATAACCAAATTTGTTTGATAAAATGGTATATGGTTTCTAATGAAAATGGTACATTACAAATTCTTAGAAAGGTATTAGAAGGTCCAGAAAATTTATCTCACTACCTAAGTTAATTATTAGGTATAACACCCTAAAAATTCTATAACATATAATGAAAAATGTAAATGAATTAGTAAGCCTTATATCTTTAAAAGCTGTAGATAAAAATAAGTTTTTGGGATACAGTAAAGATATAGGTAGCCCAATAGTTTTTGGAGGGCAAGTTATTGCACAAGCTATTTATGCTGCCTACAAAACAGTACTAAAAGACAGGTTTTTACACTCTCTACACTCTTATTTTTTAGAAGCTGGCAACTTACAAAAAACTATTCTTTTTTCTGTTGATGAAATTAGAAATGGTGATAGTTTTAATACTAGAAGAGTTACTGCAACACAAGACAAAAGAACCATTTTTATTCTAGCTGCTTCTTTTCATAAAACAGAAAAAGGTTATGACCACCAAACCTCTATAAAAAAAGATATTAAACAACCTGAAGAATTATTAAGTTGGACAGAAATACTAGATAAATTTAAAAATGTTATTCCAAAAAGAACCAAAGAATTTTTATCTATAGAACGTCCCATAGAGTTTAAACCAACCATTTTTGCCAATCCATTAAACAAAAAAAACACCCCTCCTTTTGTAGATGTTTGGTTTAAACTAAAAGGAGATGCCTCTCTATTAAATACCCAAACAAAGCAAGAAATCTTAGCTTATATTTCTGATTATAATATATTAAATGCAACACTTAATCCGCATGCAAGTATTGCTAACTATGGCAATACACAAATGGCAAGTTTAGATCATTCTATGTGGTTTTATCGTGATTTTAATTTTGATGATTGGATGCTTCTTTCTGCCGAATCACCTAACACTTTTGGTGCTAGAGGTTTTGTAAAAGGAAATATCTTTACTAGAAAAGGAAAACTCATTGCATCTATTGCTCAAGAAGGATTGATACGACCAATAAAAAATATTTTATTATAACGAACAGATAAACAACTATT
>CAZZPG010000137.1:0-5172 GCA_964655975.1 uncultured Flavobacteriaceae bacterium | reverse complement strand
CTAATACTACAAACAAAAAAATTAGTAATTCCAAATTTTCCAAGATTTTTCTGCTTGCAACTCTAACATTTCTAATCCGTTTTTTATTATTGCTCCTTGCTCTTTTCCTTTAAATAAAAATGTGGTTTCAGATGGATTATAAATCAAATCGTACAACAAATGTTTTGATGTTAAAAATTGATAAGGAATCTGTGGTAATTCTTCAGTTTTTGGATACACTCCTACTGGAGTACAATTAATGATAATAGTATGAGCATCAATAATTTTTTCTGACAATTCTTGATAAGAAATAATTTTCTTATTCTTAGAATTTCTAGACACAAATTTAAATTTTATATCCAATTTTTTAAGAGCAAAGGCAACTGCTTTTGAGGCTCCTCCTGTACCTAAAACCAATGCTTTTTTATGGTGTTTTTTTAACAAGGGTTTTAGTGATTTTTTAAACCCATAATAATCTGTATTAAACCCTTTTAACTTTCCTTTTTTGGTGATTTTAATAGTATTTACTGCTCCTATTTTTTTTGCTTTTTTATCAATTTTATCTAAAAATGGGAAAATAGCTAATTTATACGGAATCGTAACATTCATTCCTTTTAATGTCTGCTGATGTTTTGCAATGATTGATGGAAAATCTTCAATCTGAAGAATATCAAAATTTACATATTCTGAGTTTTTAATTTGTTCCTTTTTAAACTTTTCTACAAAATATTGACGAGAAAAAGAATAAGAAATATTACATCCTAATAGACCAAATAATTTTTTATTTTTTATTTTTTCTTCCATAAAAATCTATCATTAAAATTAAGGAGATACCTAAGAAAATCCATAAAATAGCAAACCACGTTTCTGATAGTAAAAAATCTGGGATAAACCGTTGGTAATTTTCTACTATTTTATCTCCTTTTTTATCAAACAAAAATATTCCGTTTTCTTTTAAAAAAATCTTTTTTTTCCAAGGCCATACAATCCCTAAAGAACCAGTAATAAAACCAATAATAACTGATGTAACTACCTGATGCCATCGTTTTAGTACATAACCCAATATATGAGAAATAGATACCAACCCAAAAGCTGAGCCTGCAGTAAAAACTCCCATAATTTTTAAATATCTAATTTTTATAGGGTCATTTAAATCTTCAAAATCACCAGAAAAAGCACTCGCAATAATATTGAATAATACGTTTACAGAATCTACCAAGAGCAATACATAATTACCCAATAAAATTAAAATAAAAGAGCCTGATAAGCCTGGTAATGTCATCCCAGAAACCCCAATAATTCCACAAAAAAACACAAACCAAAGGTTATCATTTTCTTTGGCAGGTGTTAGTAAACTAATTACAATTCCTACAGAAATACCAATTACTATAGAAAGAATATTTTTAAAATTCCAGTCGCCAAAATCTTTAGAAATATAATAGATTGAGCCAATAATCATCCCAAAAAACCAACTCCAAACATACAATTCATAATTCTTTAAAAAGTAGTCTAATACCAAAGAAATACTAAAGTAACTAAACATACTACCAAACATTACCAGTGCTAAAAACTGTCCGTTTATATATCTATAAAAACTTTTAAACCGACCATTAAATAAGAGTTTAAAGGCTTTAAAATTTACTTTTCTAAATGAGTAAATTAGCTCTTCATAAAACCCTAAGACAAAAGAAACTGTACCGCCAGAAACTCCAGGAACTTTATTAGCAGCTCCCATAGCTAACCCTTTTAGGAATAGCGTAATTTTCTGAATAAAGGTACGTTCTTGTTGCATTTATTCGTTTTTTACTGCCAATTTTTCTAATACTAAAATCAATCCAAAACCAACAACTGCTAATAAGATAGCAAATAGTAATTGACTGTCTCCATCAAAAGAAAAAGGAGAAACGCTTTGTTGGTTAAATGGTATTTTTATTCCGTGAGAATTTGTTCTCCACGTTAAGGTTTCTTTCCAAGGCCAAATTTTGTTCAAAGAACCAATAATAAAACCTGTTAAGGCTGCTAATGTACTATTTTTATGATGTTCAAATAACCATTTTAAAACTCTTGAAAAACTTATTAATCCTATAATAGCACCTATTCCAAAAATAGCGATAGTTGTAAAATTTTTACTATCTATTGCTTCTAATACTGGTTTGTATGCACCTAATAACACCAATATAAACGACCCCGAAATACCTGGTAAAATCATGGCACAAATAGCAATTGCACCCGATAAAAAAATAAATATAGATGATGAGTTTTCTGTAACCATCGGGTTTAGCGTAGTAATATAATAAGCTATAACAACTCCAATTACTAATGCTAAAATTGCTTTAACCTTCCACTTAGTTATCTGTTTTCCTATGTAAATAATACTTGCTAACACCAATCCAAAAAAGAAAGACCACAATAAAATAGGTTTATTTTCTAACAACCATTTTATAACTTTTGCTAATGAAAAAATACTTATAAAAACACCTGCAAACAACACTACTAAAAAGCTACCGTTTAGTTGTTTCCAAGCCACTTTTAATCCCTCTTTTTGTAGTATTTTGAGTAAGCTTAAATTTACATTGCTAATTGAACTTAATAGCTCTTCATAAATACCAGAAATAAATGCAATTGTTCCACCAGAAACTCCTGGAACTACATCTGCTGCACCCATTGCTATCCCTTTAAGCCCAATAACTACATAGTCTTTTACTGTTCTACTCATTTTCTTTATTTCAATTTTAATAAAAACGAAGATACAGGAAATTGCCTTACACATATTCATCAATTTTTGATTTTTTATTCTCCTTGATTATAAAATCTTATATTTTACTGAATATTAATGATATATATTAAAAAATACTTTTATAATCTGTTTTCTAATTTCTTTTTATTAAATTCTAAGGCTTTTAAAAATTAAATGTGGTACTTTATTTTATAAAAAAGTATCTTTGTGTTTCATTTTTGATGAATTATGTATGCAAAGAAAAATTAATATACAAAATAAAAAAGCTCGTTTTGAATACGAAATTTTAGATAAATACACTGCAGGAATTGTACTAACAGGTACAGAAATAAAATCAATTAGACAAAGTAAAGCTCGTATTACCGAAAGCTTTTGTGAATTTAATGATAGGGGTGAATTGTTCATTATTAATATGTATATTGAAGAGTATATTTATGGACATCAATTTAATCATCAACCAAAAAGTGAACGGAAATTGTTGTTAAACAAACGTGAGTTACGCAATTTAAAGCGTAATGTTGAAGCCAAAGGAAATACTATTATTCCACTAAAATTATTTTTAAACAATAATGGAATTGCTAAATTAGACATTGCTTTAGGTAAAGGAAAAAATACTCATGACAAGCGAAACACCTTGAAAGATAGAGATAATAAAAGAGATTTGGCACGAATTAAAAAAGCTTTTTAGTGCAACTAATACCCTTTTTAAAATTGATAAGATATAAAAATCTTTTGATGGTTATTTTTACATTAATTTTAACCAAATATGCACTTATCAACTCAATTATAAAACCAAGTTTTTTAACTCATCTTCAGTTTAGTATTTTTAGTATGAGTATTGTTTTAATTACTGCTGGAGGTTATATAATTAATGATATTTTTGATATTGAAGCCGATAAAATTAATAAACCAACTATTGTTTTTATTGATAAAACTATTTCTAAAAAAAACGGATTTGTACTTTATTATTCTTTCTCTTTCATTGGTCTCTTACTAGGAATTTATCTTTCTTTTTCTGCTTATAAACCTATCTATTCTTTTATTTTTATAGGTATAACAATTGGTTTATATATCTATTCTAAATTATTAAAAAGGATACCTATAATTGGTAATATTTTTGTTTCAATTTTAATTAGTTTAAGCCTTTTTCTACTTTATTTTTTTGATGCTTCAAAAGAGTCTTCATTATTATTTAATATCATTTTAATTTACATAATATTCTCATTTATAACTACTTTAATTAGAGAAATGATAAAAGATATAGAAGATATTAATGGTGATTATCAACAAAAAATGCAAACACTTCCTATTGTAATTGGAAGAAAAAGAGCAAAAAATGTGGTATTGGTAGTTACCTCTATTTTATTTATTTTTACAGTAGTAGTTACTCGTTTTTTATTTGATGAATCAAAATTATTTTTTTGGTATAGTATCCTTTTTACATTTGTGCCTCTCACCTATTTTTTGATAAAATTATGGGATGCTAAAACAAAAAGGCACTATTTTTTTTTAAGCAACTTAATGAAAATAATTATGCTTTTTGGAATTTTATCAATGGTGCTTTTTCAATTTATTTAAAACTATGTTACAAGAAAAATTATCTAAATACAACATTATCTTAGCTTCTGGTTCTCCTAGAAGACAAGAATTTCTAAAAGGATTAGATATTCCTTTTAGCATCCAACTAAAAGAAGTAGAAGAAAAATATCCGAAGTATTTAAAAGGAGCAGAAATCACCAATTTTTTAGCCAATTTAAAAGCATCAGTTTTTACAAATTTATCAGAAAAAGATATTTTAATTACCTCTGATACAATTGTTTGGCTAGACAATAAGGCGATTGGTAAACCCAAAAATTTTAATGATGCTGTAAATATATTGCAACAATTATCTGGAAAAAAACATCAAGTAATTACATCAATCAGTATAAAAAATAAGTATTTTCAAAAAATAGTACATAATAGTACTGATGTATATTTTAAAGAATTATCTGATGAAGAAATTATCTATTACATTAATAATTATAAACCTTTTGATAAAGCTGGAGCTTATGGCATTCAAGAATGGATGGGTTTTATTGCCATAAATAAAATTGAAGGAAGTTATTTTAACGTAGCTGGGTTTCCTACCCATTTATTATATAAAGAATTAATGAATTTATAGTATATCACTTTAAATAAATAGCTTATTTTTGACAATTAAAACACAACAGACTAAATTTAGAGAATTAAATATATGAAAAAATATACATACACAGAAAAGAAAGACACTCGTTCTGGTTTTGGTGATGGATTAACTGAGTTAGGAAAAACAAATATAAATGTGGTTGCTCTTTGTGCCGATTTAACGGGTTCATTAAAAATGAATGAATTTGAAAAAAATCATCCAAATCGTTTCTTTCAAATTGGTATTGCAGAGGCAAATATGATTGGTATTGCAGCGGGTATGACCATTGGTG
>CAZZPG010000136.1:0-5174 GCA_964655975.1 uncultured Flavobacteriaceae bacterium | reverse complement strand
ATTTTAAAGGCTTTTTAATTGGAGAAACTTTTATGAGAGAAGAAAATCCAGGAGTTGCTTGTCAAGATTTTATAAATCAAATTAGGTAACTCTTAGCTCCCAAAGGGAGATAATACAGATAAATGTGTATGTTTTTTTGATAGAATAATTCTCTAAATAATGAAAAATAAAACCGAAATAATAAGTAATAAAGAAAAGCTTACCCCTTTAAGGAGGATGAGACTTAAGGTTTGTGGAATGAAATACCCTAAAAATATTTTAGAAGTAGAGGCATTACAGCCTGATTATTTAGGATTTATTTTCTATGAAAAATCAAAAAGAAATTTTGAAGGGATTATTCCTAACATATCAACATCAATCAAAAAAACAGGTATTTTTGTCAATGAAATGATAGAAATTGTAGTTTCATTGATTGAAGAATATCAATTAGATGTAGTTCAATTACATGGAGATGAAACAGTAAATTATATTAAAGACTTAAAACATCAGATAGGGCAGAGTAGAGAGCAGTTTAAAGAAGAAAGTAAATTATCTAAAAAGAAAAGAAAAATAGGAAATAAACCGATAGAGATTATAAAAGTTTTTTCTGTTGGAAATTCTTTTAATTTTGATATTTTAAATCCGTATGAACATATTGTAGATTATTTTTTATTTGATACTAAAGGAAAAGAGAGAGGAGGAAACGGAGCTATTTTTGATTGGAAAATTTTAGAGAAATATCCATTTACAAAACCTTATTTTTTAAGTGGAGGTATTGGGTTAGAAGAAAAAGAAGGTCTTTTGTCTTTCTTACAAAAACCAGCGTATAAATATTGTTATGCAATAGATATAAATAGTAAATTTGAAATTGAAGCAGGATTAAAATCTGTAAAAAAAATAAAAGAATTTAAAAAGTTGTTAGTTAAAAGTTAAAAAAGGGTTCTTTTTAAACAAATTAACAATGAAACAAATACATATTTTAAGACAATGAAATATCAACCCAATAAAAATGGTTATTACGGACAATTTGGAGGAGCATTTATCCCAGAGTTGTTATACTCAAATGTAAAAGAATTAGAAGATAATTATTTAGATATTATCTATTCAGAGGCTTTTCAAAAAGAATATAAAGATTTGTTACAACATTATGTAGGTCGTCCAAGTCCGTTATATTTAGCAAAACGATTGTCTAAAAAATATGGAGCAATCATTTACTTAAAAAGAGAAGATTTAAACCATACAGGAGCTCATAAGATAAACAATACTATTGGGCAAATTTTAGTTGCCAAATATTTAAAAAAAACTAAAATTATTGCAGAAACAGGTGCAGGACAACATGGGGTTGCTACTGCAACAGTGTGTGCGTTAATGGATTTAGAATGTGTGGTTTTTATGGGCGAAGTTGATATTAAACGTCAAGCACCCAATGTGGCACGTATGAAAATGTTAGGAGCTACTGTAATTCCTGCAACCAGTGGAAGCAAAACCTTAAAAGATGCTACCAATGAGGCTATAAGATATTGGATTCAACATCCAGAAACCTATTATTTAATTGGTTCTGTGGTAGGACCACATCCATACCCAGACATGGTGGCTCGTTTGCAAGCAGTAATTTCTGAAGAAATAAAGGAACAATTAAAAGAACATACAGGAAAAGAAAATCCTGATACTATTATTGCTTGTGTTGGAGGAGGAAGTAATGCTGCTGGGGCTTTTTACCATTATTTAGAAGATAAAGAAGTTGAATTAATTGCAGTAGAAGCCGCAGGATTGGGCGTAAATTCTGGCAAAAGTGCTGCTACTTCTTGCTTGGGAGATGTTGGAGTGATACATGGAAGTAAAACCATTTTAATGCAAGATGAATATGGGCAAATTATAGAACCTTACTCTATTTCTGCTGGATTAGATTACCCAGGTGTTGGTCCTTTACACGCATTTTTACATGAAACTAAACGAGCAAAATTTTTAAATGCTACAGATAAAGAAGCCTTAAAAGCAGCTTATGAATTAACACAGTTAGAAGGAATTATTCCTGCCTTAGAATCTGCCCACGCATTGGCAGTGTTACCAAAAATTAATTTTAAAAAAAACCAAGTAGTTGTGGTAAATTTATCGGGTAGAGGAGATAAAGATTTAGAAACGTATAGTAAGTATTTTAAAGGTAATATTTAAATAAATTTTGCATAAGATGAAAAAAATACAATTTAAAACCATTATACAAAAACAATTAGCAGATACTGTTACACCTGTAAGTTTGTATTTGCGTATTAGAGATAAGTATGCTAATAGCTTATTGTTAGAAAGTTCAGACTATCATTCTAAAGAAAATAGTTTTTCTTTTTTATGCGTAGATCCTTTGGTAACTATAAAAGCAGATGAAAATGAAATATCTGTAATTTATCAAAAGAAAGTAATAGAGATTTCAGAAATAAATAGAGATTTTTATCAAAAGTTTGAAACATATAGTAATTTAATTGATGTAGATTGCCCAAAAGAGGTGGTTTCTTTAAATGGATTTTATGGATATACTACTTTTGATGCAGTTCAGTATTTTGAAACCATAAAATTTAAGAATAAAAAAGCGACATCAGCAATTCCTATGATGCAGTATAGTTATTATAGATTTATTATTGCTATAAATCATTTTAAAAATGAAATGATTTTGATTGAAAATATCCCTTATGGTGAAGATTCTCAATTAGAGGAGCTTCAAAATTTGGTAAACTCACAATCATTTGCGACATACAAGTTTAATTTTGAGGGACAAGAAACTTCTAATATTTCTGATAATCAGTTTAAAGAAATGGTAACCAAAGCTAAAAATCATTGTAAAAGAGGAGATGTTTTTCAGTTGGTATTATCACGTCAGTTTCAACAAAAATTTAAAGGAGATGAGTTTAATGTATATCGTGCATTACGCTCAATTAACCCATCTCCTTATTTATTTTATTTTGATTATGGTTCGTTTAAATTGATGGGATCATCGCCAGAGGCACAAATAAAAATTGATGGAAAAAAGGCAATTATCAACCCAATTGCAGGGACTTTTAGAAGAACTGGAAATGATGTAAAGGACAGTAAATTAGCTAAAGAATTAGCCAATGATCCTAAAGAAAACGCAGAGCATGTTATGTTGGTAGATTTGGCACGTAATGATTTAAGTAAGCATGCCACCAATGTTCTAGTAAAAACGTATAAAGAGGTACAGTATTTTAGTCATGTAATACATTTGGTATCAACTGTTACAGGAGAAACTACAGGGAAATCTGTAGAAATTTTGGGAGATACTTTTCCTGCAGGAACGCTTAGTGGAGCACCTAAATATAAAGCGATGGAATTGATTGATAAATATGAAAATCAAACTCGTGGGTTTTATGGTGGGTGTCTTGGTTTTATTGGTTTAAATGGCAATGTAAATCAAGCAATTGCTATCCGTTCATTTGTAAGTAAAAACAATACGTTGTATTATCAAGCAGGAGCCGGAATTGTTATTAACTCTAAAGAAGAAAATGAGTTACAAGAGGTAAATAATAAACTTGCAGCATTAAAAAAAGCATTAATTTTAGCCGAGGAAATTTAAACTAATTTGATGTTTTTTAAAGAATTAACATTTTTAAGCTTGCCTAAGCTATACTCTAATTGTTTTCTCTTCTAGTTTTAGTACCCGCTATTAATACGCCGTTAGAATCGTATCTATTTTTTATTTTTTTATAAGCTTGTTCATATTGCTGATTTAGTAAATCCCTTTCTTCCTCACAACTCTTAGAACAGTTAAACAGTAAGGTACTTGCTAAAATTATAATTAGGTTTTTCATTTTAAATGGTTTTAACGGAGTTAAGGCGTACCAGTCAATTTATACAAATGCAGATTACAATACAGCAGATAAAGGCTTTAGACTATTACACGAAATACCACGAATAAAGGCGTTTATTAAGAGCAAATACAATGCTTTAAGCAAAGAGCATCATATTACTTTAAAAAAGCAAATAGATACATTACAAGATATTATTAATAACAAAGAAACTTCTAATCGTGATAAGATTACAGCAATACAAGAACAAAATAAATTAGTTGGTTTATACAAGCAACATAATGAGCAGAAAAAAGAAACTTCACAACAAATTAAACTTGTTTACAACGGTAAAGAAATAAAACTAAAATAGATTTAGTATAGTTATGGCAAATACCACAGGCAAAAAGTTTGGAGGTCGAGAGAAAGGCACACTAAACAAACACACAAAAGAAATTAGAACAGCATACAAACTATTGATTGAGAACAACCTCGACAATATGACAAACTGGATAAATTCAATAGCAGAAAACAACCCTGAAAAGGCTTTAGATATTATTATTAAACTATCTGAATATGTTGTACCAAAACTAAACAGAACAGAAATAAAAGACGTTACAAGTATTGATGATTTATTAAGAATGAACCCACAGCAAAGACAAATCCGAATTATTGAACTTAAAAAGAAAATAGAAAATGAATGATAAAAGAGAGCTTGAAATTTTAGAATATATTAATAGCATACCCACACCCCCAGTTTTTAGGGTTCTTATTGTAGAGAATGGTATGGTAAAACTCAATCAAGAAGTAAGAAATTATTTTAAATACTTTAACATTGAATTAAAAGAAGTAGAACCAGTAGAAAAAGTAAAGGCACTTTGTAAAAGCATTAATAGTAATAAATTTTTAATGGTTGTAATAATTTAAAATAATACTGAATAAAAAAAAGAGGGTGTTCAATCCCTCTTTAAATGTTCAAATATTGGTACACGTGGCAACGCATTACCTTTACAAATATAAAGAAATACTTTATTATACTTTGATATACATCAGAAAATCCTCGAAATACTACGAATTAAAAACGTGAGAATATAAAAAGCCTCTATTCAGTTTTAAAGAATAAAGGTTTAAGGTTGCTTACTACCCTTTAATAAAATATAATTATTTAGAATAGTTCTAAATAGTTTTTTTAAAAATCCTAAGAATACCTAAGAAAAATCAAAACAATACGCATGCGTGCGAGGATGCAAAAAATACCCAAGATTTTAAAATTGCTGACTAAATACTGACTAAAATAATAGATATAAAAAACAAAAACCTTGAAAATCAAACGACTAACAAGGTTTTAAGTACTCAAGGTGGGAATCGAACCCACACTCTCGAAAGAACTGGATTTTGAATCCA
>CAZZPG010000135.1:0-5273 GCA_964655975.1 uncultured Flavobacteriaceae bacterium | reverse complement strand
CATATTCCTATTATTTTTTATGGAAAAGGAATAAAAAAAGGAAGTTCAAAAAAGAAATATAATGTAATAGATATTGCACCTACCCTAGCAAATTTATTACAAATTGAATTTCCTAATGGAACAACAGGTGAAATTATTGGAGAAGTTTTAAAATAAAAATATATGACAATTTTAGGAATTGATATTGGGGGCTCTGGTATAAAAGGAGCATTGGTAAATGTGCAAACAGGAGAACTTATAAGCGAAAGACATAGAATACCTACACCACAACCAGCAACCCCAAAAGCTGTTGCAAACACAATAAAAGAAATAATAATTCATTTTGATTGGAAAGGAGCTGTTGGATGTGGTTTTCCAACACCATTGCATCATGGTAAAGCATTATCTGGAGGAAATTTACATAAAGATTGGAAAAATGTACAAGTAGATATATTATTTCAAAATATTTGTAGTAATAATTTTTCTATTATAAATGATGCAGACGCAGCAGGTTTAGCAGAAGTACATTTTGGTGCAGGAAAAAATGTTAAAGGAACTGTTATTATGATTACTCTTGGAACAGGAATTGGTTCTGGATTGTTTTTAAACGGAAAACTAATACCTAATACAGAGTTTGGACATGTTTTGTATAAAAATGGGCAAATTTTTGAAAAATACGCATCAGATGGAGTTAGAAAAAAAGAAGGTCTTAGTAGAAAAAAATGGGGGAAACGGTTGGATGAGTATTTTAATCATATAAAATTAATATTATCCCCAGATTTAATTATTATTGGAGGTGGAGCTAGTAAAAAATCAAAAAAATTTATAGATCAAATTAATGTAGATGTTCCTATAGTTCCTGCAAAATTACAAAATGAAGCAGGTATTATTGGTGCTGCTATGACTGTTATAGAAAATTTAAAAAATACACATTAAAAATGTAGATAGTTTTTATCACACACTACATTTTTTGAAGTTTTTTAGACAAACTAGTTTATAAATTAATTATCAGTAGAATAGTAACTGTTATTAAGTATAGTTATTCAATTTATTAATTTGTGATTTTATTTGTACTTTTGGAGGGAACAAATTAAAGATAACAAACAACAAATAATATACAATATGGAAGCAGTTGCCACTGATTTTGGAATTATAGAAGCTTTAGCACAATTAGGAGTCAAAGAAATAAATGAAGGAACCTCTACAGGTTCTAATAATTTTTCAGATGGAGAAATTATTGAATCATATTCGCCTGTTGATGGACGGTTAATAGGAAAAGTAAAAACTACCTCTAAAGAAGATTATAAAAAAATGATGGATACTGCTACAGCAGCATTCAAAGATTGGAGGTTAAAACCAGCACCACAACGTGGAGAAATAGTTCGTCAATTCGGAGAAAAATTAAGAGAAAAGAAAGAAGCTCTTGGTAAATTAGTTTCTTATGAAATGGGAAAATCTTACCAAGAAGGATTAGGAGAGGTACAAGAAATGATAGATATTTGTGATTTTGCAGTAGGTCTCTCTCGTCAATTACACGGTTTAACAATGCATTCTGAACGCCCAGGACATAGAATGTATGAACAATACCATTCATTAGGAGTTGTAGGAATTATTTCTGCATTTAACTTTCCTGTTGCCGTTTGGGCATGGAACACCGCTCTTGCATGGATAGCTGGAGATGTATGTGTTTGGAAACCAAGTGAAAAAGCACCATTATGTGGTATTGCATGTCAAAATATTGCTGCAGAAGTTTTTGCAGAAAACAACTTGCCAGAAGGGATTTCTTGCTTAATAAATGGAGATTACAGAGTAGGAGAAATGATGACCAATGATAAACGTGTTCCATTAATTTCTGCAACAGGATCTATTAGAATGGGTAAAATTGTTGCACAAGCAGTGGCAAAACGTTTAGGAAAATCTTTATTAGAATTAGGAGGCAATAATGCAATTATTGTAACACCAGATGCAGATATTAAAATGACAGTAATTGGTGCTGTTTTTGGTGCAGTTGGTACTGCAGGACAACGCTGTACATCAACAAGAAGATTAATTATACATGAATCTATGTATAATCAAGTAAAAGATGCCTTGGTAAAAGCATACGGACAATTACGTATTGGGAATCCTTTAGATGAAAATAACCATGTAGGACCATTAATTGATACTGATGCCGTAAAAATGTACAATGTAGCTCGTGAAAAAGTAGTAGCAGAGGGAGGTAATTTAGTAGTTGAAGGAGGTGTTTTAGAAGGAGAAGGTTATGAAAGTGGTTGCTATGTAAAACCAGCCATTGCAGAAGCTCAAAATCATTTTGAAATTGTACAACACGAAACATTTGCACCCGTATTGTATTTATTAAAATACTCTGGAGATGTCCATAATGCTATTGAAATACAAAATGGTGTAGTGCAAGGATTATCATCTGCTATTATGACCAACAATTTAAGAGAAGCAGAAGCTTTCCTCTCGGTCGCAGGGTCTGATTGTGGTATTGCTAATGTAAATATTGGTACTTCTGGTGCAGAAATAGGAGGTGCTTTTGGTGGCGAAAAGGAAACAGGAGGAGGAAGAGAGTCTGGTTCTGATGCGTGGAAAGTATATATGAGAAGACAAACCAATACTATTAATTATACAACAGACTTACCTTTGGCACAAGGTATTAAGTTTGATTTATAATATACTTATTGTTAAATAGTACTTTGATAAATCTTTAAAGGGTTAGGAAATGGTTTTTATTAACTATTTTTATGGAGTAAACTTTTGAGAAACAACTTATAAAAAACAAAAGAGGCTGTCTTTTTAGACAGCCTCTTTTTCGCACTAAATATACTAAGTTAGGTTTATCGCAATCTATCCACAGATTTTACAAGATCTTCATCCTTTTTAATTGCTTTATTTGCCATAACAAGTAGCAAAATAGCCAAAATAGGTAAGAACATCCCAATACCTTTCTTAAAAACAATTGTTTCTCCAGGTAATGTTAGTGACACATATATCAATATTCCTAATAAAATAAGATTAATTAAAATTGCTAAACGCCCTATAACAAATTGTGTTTGTCTATTTTTAAATAAAAAAATAGCAATAAATGATAGTAAAGAAGATAAAAAGAACATAATAGGGATAGACTTTAATAGTATTGAAGATTCCTCTAGTAAATCTATTGCAAACACAAGATTTTTTACTGTGTTTTCCCACAAATTAAACACAAAAATAAGTGCTCCGTTAATAATAAAAGCTACAAATAAGTATATGGTTTGCACTCTTTGAATCATTCTTTTTCTTTTGGAAAACAAATGTAGTATATTCTTTTTTAAAAAGAAAGTTTAACATTTAAAAAAAAAGTATATATTTGCTTCGTATTTAATAACCACACTATATCTATTGTATAGAACTATATACAATTTAAATCAATCTAAACAAAACATAAAACATCTTAGCACTTTTAAGATTAACATTTAACTTAATATATAATATATATGTTCGAAATTTCTGAACTTAAAGCAAAAACACTTGTTGATTTACAACAAATTGCAAAATCTATAGGATTAACTAAAACTAGCCAATTAAAAAAAATTGAATTAGTATATCAAATTTTAGATAAACAAGCCACCCAGCCAATTAAAGAAGATAAAACTTCTATAAACAAACCAAAAAGAAAAAGAGTTGTAAAAAAACCTATTCAAAAAACTCAAGAAACTCAAGAAACTCAAGAAACTCAAGAAATTCAAGAAAAAAAGCCAGAGAAAGCTATAGTTAGTGTAGCTAAAAAGCAACAAATTCACACTAAAAAAGTAACAAAGAAACAAACTCACACTAAAAAAGAAGGAGTTCCTAATAGTAAACCTATTACAGTTAAAGAAAAGCAGGATGATAAAAAACCTGTTCATAATACAGATAACAAACAGCGTAATCATCAACAAAACAAGAATAAAAACAATAAAAACCATAGAAATGGAAGCCGTTATAAGGATCCTGAGTTTGAGTTTGATGGTATCATAGAAAGTGAAGGTGTTTTAGATATGATGCCAGATGGATATGGTTTTTTACGTTCTTCAGATTACAACTATTTATCATCACCAGATGATATTTACGTATCACAATCTCAAATTAAATTATTTGGTTTAAAAACAGGAGATACGGTAAAAGGAAATGTACGTCCACCAAAAGAAGGAGAGAAATATTTTCCGTTAATTAGAGTGTCAAAAATTAATGGATTAAGCCCAAACGTAGTAAGAGATCGTGTGTCTTTTGAGCATTTAACTCCTTTGTTTCCAGAAGAAAAATTTAATTTAGCTGAAAAAGGAAGCTCTTTATCAACAAGAATTATTGATTTATTTTCTCCTATTGGAAAAGGACAACGAGGTATGATTGTGGCACAACCTAAAACAGGTAAAACAATGTTGTTAAAAGACATCGCCAAAGCTATTGCTATGAATCATCCAGAGGTATATCAAATTGTACTATTGATTGATGAACGACCAGAGGAGGTTACAGATATGCAACGTAGTGTGCGTGGTGAAGTGGTAGCATCTACCTTTGATGAGCCTGCAGACAAACATGTACGTGTTGCCAATATTGTACTAGAAAAAGCAAAAAGGTTAGTAGAATGTGGGCACGATGTAGTTATTTTACTAGATTCTATTACACGTTTAGCGAGAGCATATAATACCGTGGCACCTGCATCAGGAAAAATATTATCTGGAGGGATAGATGCTAACGCATTGCATAAACCAAAACGTTTCTTTGGTGCTGCTCGTAATATTGAAGGAGGAGGTTCTTTAACCATAATTGCCACAGCACTTACTGAAACTGGCTCTAAAATGGATGAAGTAATTTTTGAAGAATTTAAAGGAACTGGTAATATGGAGTTACAATTAGAGCGTAATATTTCTAACAGAAGAATTTATCCTGCTATTGATTTAATTAAATCTAGTACTCGTAAAGATGATTTATTATTAAGTCCAAAAACGGTGCAGCGTATGTGGGTTTTACGTAAATACTTAGCAGATATGAATCCTATTGAGGCAATGGAGTTTATACGTGAAAAAGTAAAATTTTCAAGAAATAATGATGAGTTTTTGATTTCTATGAATGGATAATACTACATTCTTAATTAAGAATTATATTTTAAATTTGGTCTACTATTAATTTAAAAAAAAATATACTTTTGTAAGATGTATTCATCTAATCAATTATTGGAAGAAGATTACTATTATAATAAAGAAGGGTATCGAGTTTTTACAGAAAAATATCATTTAAAAAGAGGTTATTGTTGTTTGAACACTTGTAAA
>CAZZPG010000134.1:0-5285 GCA_964655975.1 uncultured Flavobacteriaceae bacterium | reverse complement strand
AAATGATAGGTTTCTTCTCTAGAATTACAGGAGTTGAATACCAGTGGAGTAAATACAGTCAAATTGTGGGTAGAGATTATGTAAGTGGTGCGATGGAAAATACCACGGCGGTTATTCACGGTGAAAAAGCCAACCAAAAACCAGGTCAATTAATTGATGAAAATTTACAAGAAAACACCATTGCTCATGAGTTATTTCATCATTGGTTTGGTAATTTGGTTACCACAGAAAGCTGGAGTAATATTACTGTAAATGAATCGTTTGCAAATTATAGCGAGTATTTATGGAGAGAATACAAGTACAGTAAAATAGATGCAGATGCTCATATGTTAGCAGATGTAGAAGGATATAAAAATGGTAAGAATTTTAGCAAGCATTTAGTACGTTTTAACTATACAAATAAAGAAGATGTATTTGATGCAGTAAGTTATAATAAAGGAGGTGCTATCTTACATATGCTTAGAAAATATGTAGGAGATGATGCTTTTTTTACAGGAATGAAAAACTATCTAACCAAACATAAATTTGGTACTGGAGAAGTACACCAGTGGCGTTTGGCATTAGAAGAAGTAACAGGAAAAGATTTGAATCCATTTTTTAATCAATGGTATTTTAATAGTGGGCATCCAAAAATTAGTATTTCGTATGATTATAATACCTTAGAAAAAACAGTAACTGTAAATCTACAACAAACACAAACTGATAAATTTCAATTTCCGATAGCAATAGATATATTTGAAAATGGAGAGCGTAGAAGAAAAGAAGTATTTGTAAAAGAAAAAGACGCATCGTTTACCTTTTCTTATCAAAAAATGCCTAATTTAATTTTGGTAAATTCAGATGGGGTTTTGTTGGCAGATTTTGAGGAAATCAAAATTTTATCACAGTATATTTATCAACTAGACCATGCGAAAAGTTATGCACATAAAAAAGAAGCATTAATTGAAGTTGCAAAACATCAAGATAATAAAGAAGCGTTTAACGCCTTAGCAAATGCAATGAATAATTCTTATTTTAAACTTAGAAAATTCGCTTTAGAAAATATCGATTTAATTAATAAATATGCTAAAAAATATGTAATTGAAAAAATAAAACAAATTGCTAAATCAGACAAAAGAACCTTGGTACGTGCTGCAGCCATTGAAACTTTAGGAAAATTAACAGACCCAACACTTATTCCTCTATTTAACAGAGGTTTGCAAAGCAAGTCTTACAGTATATTAGGAAATTCTTTGGTGGCAATGTATTATGTAGATAAAGCCACTGCCATTGCAAAATCTAAAACCTTACCAGATGAAATAAGAAAAATTTTAGCAACCCCATTAACTCGTATTTATATTGAAGAAAAAGATGAAAAAGAAATGAATTTTATTGCTAAAAATGTATTATCTGGTATGTTTTTAACTAAAAATAATAGAACAAAAACTTTGTATAACAAAGCATTTACAATGATTTCTAAAAGTAATAATACACAGGCTATTAATAATTTAACACAAGATATGATTGTCAAAGGAAATCAATATAAGCAGTATAATTTTGATAAAATGATGGTACGTTTAATGAAGCAGATGATTCAAAATCAAAAAGAAGCAAATATATCAAACAAAAATAAAAATATTACCATTATTAAGACTGCGATGGCACAATTAATAAAATAATTCATAAAATATACTTATTTTAGAGGGCTGATTGCAACTAAGCAATAAGTACCTTATTTTTATTATAATGTTACCAAAAAAACAAATTTTATTACTTGTTGTGGTTATTGCTATGGCAAGTGTTTTTATACTTGGATGCTCTACTGTTAAGAGAATAAGTTTCCCGACCCCTGTAGATACCAAAACAAAAAAAATTTATAAACAAAATAAACAAACTTTTACTTTGGATGATATTGGTGTTTTTGCTAGTAATGAGTTTGATACAGCACGTTTAAATGGATTTGAAAAAGTAAACGATAGCACTATAAATATTTTAATTACTCCAGAAAATATACCCATTAATAATAGTGCTTGGTATTCATTTAAAATTTGGTCAAAATTGCCAAAAACTATGTATTTGCAATTTAAATATCCTGAAAAGTATGAGCATAGATATGTTCCAAAAATAAAAAGAAATAGTTCTGATTGGGTGGTAGCAGATTCTACCAAATTTCAATTTCAAGAAAAAGAGGGGATGCTAAAAATTAAAATAAATACAGAACCACTATGGATTTCTGCACAAGAATCTGTTTCATCAAAAGATACAGAAAAATGGATGAATAAAGTTATAAAAGGAAAAGAATACGTATCTGTATATTCTGCAGGAGCATCAGTATTGGGTAGAAATATCCCTGTATTAGATATTTATAAAGGTAACAAAAGAGGAAAACCTATTGTAGTTTTAATCTCTAGACAGCATCCACCAGAATTAACAGGTTTCTTTGCCTTTCAAAGTTTTTTAGCTACTATTTTAAACGAAAGTAAGTTATCAAAATTATTTTTAGAAAAATACAGAATATTAGTATTTCCAATTGTAAATCCAGACGGAGTAGATATGGGGCATTGGCGACACAATGCTCATGGAATAGACACCAATAGAGATTGGAGCAAGTATTTACAACCAGAAATTAAAAACCTAACTAGCTATGTAGTAAAAGCAACCAAAAAAGATAAAACTACTGTATTGGTAGCTATTGATTTTCACTCCACACAAGAAGATATGTACTACACTAGCGAAACTAGAAATGTAACAGCACACCCAGATTATATAGAGAACTGGTTTGCAGGTATTGAAAAAAACTTAACGGAATACAATTATAAAGCAGAGCAAGAAAGAGGTAATTCAATTAAACCAGTTTCTAAAGGATGGTTCTTAAAGTACTTTAAAGCAAATGCAATTACCTATGAAATTGGTGATGAAACTCCTCGAGATTTTATTAAAATAAAAGCTCAAGTTGCCGCCAAAGAAATGATGAAGTTGATGAATAAGTGGTAAAACGATGTATGCTTAGGTAAAATAGTAGTTTTTTTGATAAAATTTCTATTTTTCTATCATTTCCTTAAAATAGAAAATCTTATTATTTTCTATTAATTAAAAAGATATTTCATTCCTAAAACCAAATTTCTTTTTGGCATAAGTACGTTTTCTTTTTCGCTATACACGGTATTGGTCAAGTTATTTATCAACACAAAATATCGTATATTTTTATGGTCAATATTAATTTTAGCATCCATTAAATGATAAGATTGTGTGGGTCTTTCAATAAAACGGTAAGAAATACTAGGCTTTAAGATTTTTAAAATAGTAAAATGAGTTCCTAAAGATAGTTGATGTTTTATTGCACTATTTAATAAATAACGTGATGCAAAAACATTCACATTTGGATATTTTTCATCAATAAATGTATACCCAAAAGTAATATTTTGCTTATATTTATTGATATGAAAAGTATAATCTGCCGATATTTCAATTCCTTTAGTAATAATGTTTCGTAAGTTTTTAGCTTCAAAAAGTGTACTTGTAGCAGTTTCTTTTACATAATCAATCAAATTAGTTGCATTTCTATAAAATAGCGCTGTTGTAATTGATAGATTGTCTTTTCTATAGGTTAAGCCTAATTCTTCTGCTAATGCTTTTTCTGGTTGTAAATTTTTGTTTCCAGATAAGAAATTAGGGATGCTTATGTATAATTCTGTGTAGGTTGGCACTCGGTAAGAATATCCAATATTCCCATAAATTTTAAAATTCTGATTGATTTTGTAACCAATATCTATACCAGGAAATGCGTTAAAATTAAAGTCAGAAAAATAATTTAGAGAAACTCCTGGAGTAATATCTAATACATTACCTAATAGCTGAAACCTGTGCTCAATAAAAGTAGTAAACAAAGTTCTATTTTGGTTGCCTAAATTGTTACTTACTAAAGAAATTTTAGCAATATCAACACCAAAACCAGTAATTCCAAGATAAGAAGTATAGGAAGTATTTATTTGTAGCCCTATTTTATTAGAGATATTAAAATTTCTTGAAAAACTAGGATTATCACGCTTTAATAAGAACATATCTTGGTTACGTTTCCAATAAATATGAGGTTTTAATAACCAGTTTTTTAAATTAAATTTGGTAGAAATTCCTACAATACTGGTTTGTGTTTCCTCGTATTCATTAAATGCAGGGTTGTTTGTGTAAAAATTATTTGCACCAAATTTACGTTCAACAAAAGAAGCCAACAGATGTATAGGATTTTTTTTTGTAGAAAAACTACTCTTTAAAAAGTAATTTTGGTTTTTAAAATCAGTATTAGAAATATAACCATCACTAGTATTTCTAGAAATATGAATTTGATGAGAACTTTTTTTTATTTTTGCTGATGCAGTTATTCCATAAAACAATTTATTATAAGAGCCTAAATTTATTTGCAAAGTAATATGCTTTTTTACTTGGGTTTTTGTAACAATATTTATAGCACCAGAAAACGCATTTTGCCCAAAAACACGTGCAGCAGGACCTTTAATAATTTCTATTCGTTCAATATTTTCAAGAGGAATCATAGCATTCATGGTATGATGTCCTGTTTGCGAATCTTCTACTTTTATTCCGTCAATTAATACTAAGGTTTGGTTAAAATGTCCTCCACGTATGTAAATATCAGATTGCATCCCATCAACTCCCCGTCTTCTAATATCTATACTTGTAATATTCTGCAGTAAATCTGTTACATTAGTTGCAGTACTTCTTGCTATTTCTTTAGAAGAAATAAGTTGAATAGTTCTAGAATTTTTAGAAAAAGGAAGCTCAATTCTATCCGAAATAATAATAATTTCATCTAATGTTTCTTCTTTAATTTTTTTTTGTGAAAAAGATTGTTGAATTATAACAATAAAAAATAATATAATTAATCTATAATTATTCATGTCCAATTAATTTAAAGAGAACAAATTTATACTATAATTTAAGTTTTAGAAGAAATATAATACTTTTTTTATCCTTTATGATACTCATCAAAAGTACCATCTTGATAAAAAACAACTATCCTCTTTATTTTTTTACACTCTCCACTTTGTGGTGCAATTGGTATAGAAACTTGTGAAAGGGTAGAAGAGGTAAATTTATCTTTTGTTGTCGGATACATTCCTTTTCCTTTTAGCAACCAGTAAATATCTACATCTGTAAATTTAGAAGTAACCTTTAAAATAAAATCTAAACTAGGTTTATTTCTTCCTGATAAAATATGAGAAATACTAGAACGTTGCACACCTATCAAATCAGCAAAACTAGATGCTGTTAATTGGTGGGTTTGCATAACT
>CAZZPG010000133.1:0-5335 GCA_964655975.1 uncultured Flavobacteriaceae bacterium | reverse complement strand
CCTAACTCATTCAAATTAACTCTAATTTTTAAATAATTATTCTCAACTCATATTGTATATAGTATACAAATTATGGCTTAACGGATCCTTTTTATTTCTATAAGGTTTGAGTTTTATCACAGATAAATAAAAGCATCTTGCACTAAATCTTCATTCATAATTTACAATCAAACAAATTAGCAATAACAACTAATTCATCACAGAATTGATTATAACATTTCTTAAAAATAATTTTATTTTTTTAATTTTGATTTAATGAAAGATTGCCATTCCTTACATAAAAAGGGGACATCACTCGGGGTAAAAGTAGCATTTTTTTTTACCTAAAAAAATTTATTTTGTTAAAATAGATAATATTTCACAAAAAACAGCGTTATAAAAGTTGTTTGTTTTCTTATTTTTACACTTATAAATAACGCTCCTTTAATCCCTTTCATCATTGACTGTAAAGTGTGTGTTTCTACTATCTTTACTTTAAATACTCCTAAATATTTTTTATCTATTTCACTTTTTTAATTGTAGCAAATAAATAACGAAACTTATCTCTTAAATAAATTTTTATTTCATTGCCTTTTTTGTCTTTAAATCTTGTTTTTTAGAAGTCAATAAACATCTTGATGTACTGTAACTTCCTAAAATAACGTGAATTCGAGATAACTTTTAGAAAAAAGTTAGTTCTTTTATATCTACACAAATGTATTTTTTAGAATTAATTGTTTACAAGGAAAAAATATAGTATTGATTAACTTAGTAACAAAAATAACTGAAAGTGAAATTATATATTAACTGCTAATCTCTATAATTTTTTAATACAAAAAATACCTGACAAGTTTTAGAAACTTGCCAGGTATATGTCAATAATTTTAGAATTATTTTTATTTTTTAGCTAACAAATCTCTAATTTCGGATAATAAATCTTCTTGACTTGGTCCTTTTGGTGGTGCTTTTTCTTCCTCTTTCTTTTTTAATCTATTGTAAGATCTAATCAACATAAACATTACAAAACCTATAATAATTAGGTTAATAATGGTATCCATCCAAGCTCCATATAATATGGCGTTTTCTTTGGTAACCATTTTACCAGTAGCATCTAAAACTGCTTCGGATAATATAATTTTTTTATCTGCAAGGCTAACATCTCCTAAAAACATACCTATAACGGGCATCACAATATTGCTAACAAAACCTTTTACAACGGCTCCAATAGCTCCCGCCATAATTACGGCAACTGCAAATTCCATTACATTACCTCCAGTAATAAATTCTTTAAACTCTTTTAACATTTTATTTTGATTTTAATTAGTTAATAAACGCACAATATAAGTAAATTATTAGGTAATAACAAGCCTTTTTATTCGTTGAGAAATAGCTGTAATTATTTCATACGGTATGGTTTCGCATACTGTAGCTATCTCTTTAATGGTTTGTTGATTGTTAAAAATAATAACAGAATCCCCTTCCTTACAATTAATCTTGGTTATATTTATCATAATCATATCCATACAAACATTACCAATAATAGGTGCTTTTTGTTGGTTGATAATAACATATCCTTTGCCATTTCCTAATTTTCTAGATAATCCATCTGCATGCCCAATAGGTATCGTAGCAGTTCTTGTAGGATCTTTAGCTATAAAAGCTCTATTATAGCCTACGGTTTCTCCAGGTTCTATTACCATTATTTGAGAAATGATAGATTTTAAAGTCACCACATTTTTTAATGCTACTGTTTCTTTTTTATCATTACCAAAACCATACAATCCAATTCCTAAACGAACCATATCAAATTGTGCCTGTGGATAATTAATAATACCTGATGTATTTAAAATATGAATTATAGGTTTATATCCTAAATGTTCGTAAACTTCTTTTACTATAAATGCAAAATTATTTATTTGATTGATAGTAAAATTTTCTTCATTTAAATCATCACTAGCAGCTAAATGAGAAAAGATAGATTGTACTTTTATATTGTTTGATTCTTTTAAAATGCTTAAAAGAGCTGGTATATCTGTATGCCAAAACCCAATCCTGTTTAAACCTGTGTTAAATTTTATATGAACTGGATAATTCATTAATGGGGTTTCATCTGCAATTTTTAAAAAAGTTTCTAAAATTTTAAAATTATACAAATTAGGTTCTAATCTGTAGTCTACAATGCTTTGTATGTTTTGTATTTGAGGATGCAAAACTAAAATGGGAGTTTTAATTCCTGCCTCTCGTAAAATAATTCCTTCTTGTGCATAAGCAACCGCAAAATAAGCTACTTTGTCTGCTACAATTTTAGCAATTTCTACTGCATCACTTCCATAGCCAAAAGATTTTACAACAACTAAAATTTGGGTTTCTTTATCTATTTTTTGTTGAAAATAATTTAGATTATACAAAACGGCTTTTGCATCAATTTCTAAAACAGATACATGATTATTCATTTTTATTTTCTTTTTTACTACTATTTTTTTGATGTTCTCTTACAGCCTTGTAATATGCTGCTCTGCTTAGAGGTTCATATTCTTGTACTTCGCCTAATAAAACTAAATCATCATTTGCTACTTTTCTAAAACTATAATGTGCTAAGTTTCCTGTTCGAGTACAAACAGCATGTACTTTGGTTACATATTCTGCTGTTGCCATAAGTGCGGGCATTGGTCCAAAGGGGTTTCCTTTAAAATCCATGTCTAAACCTGCCACAATTACCCTAATACCTGTATTTGCCAAATCATTACAGATTGCTACAATTTCATCATCAAAAAACTGAGCTTCATCAATACCTACTACATCTACATTATTGGCAAGTAATCTTATATTTGCTGCTGCTGGTACGGGTGTAGAGCGAATTCTATTATCATTATGAGATACTACTTCATCATCATCATAACGAGTATCAATTGCTGGTTTAAAAATCTCTACACGTTGTTTGGCAAATTGTGCTCTTTTTAGTCTTCGGATGAGCTCTTCGGTCTTACCAGAAAACATAGAACCGCAAATTACTTCTATCCAACCAAATTGTTCTGTATGATTTACTGTATTTTCAAGAAACATTTTGTAATTTTAAGGCTTGAAAGTTGTTTTTTTCAATTTCAACAAATTTAAGAATATTTTAATATCAAAAACATTTAAAGGTTACAACTTATGCACAAAAAATTAGCAACAGACTTAACTAGTTTAGCACACAGTATTTTACAGATGAAAAATAAAGATAATGTATTTGCCTTAAAAGAAAAAGCATATCAAATTTTTGAAAAACTAGCTGTTTTAGCCTATGTTGAAGAGTATGTAAAAACACCAAATGCCTCTCAAACCAAAGAAGAACTAATTAATAAAATTGAAACAGAAACGATAGCTAGTTCTTATAAAGATACAGTAGAAGAAATTACAGAACATCCTTTTAATGAGTTACAAAGTTTTTTGTTTTCTGATAAAAATAATGATAAAAATGACGTTAGAGATGTAGGTGATAGAAAAACAATAACTTTAGAAGAAGAGCTAGAAGATACTATTTCTTTAGATGTAGCTGCAGATTTATTTGAAAAAGTAGCATTACCAAAATCATTAAACGATAAACTACACATAAATATTCAAATAGATTTAAATGATAGAATTGCTTTTGTAAAACATTTATTTGATGGAAATCAAAATGATTTTAACCGTGTAGTTTCTCAATTAAATACATTTAAAACAGAAAAAGAAGCTAAAAAATTTATCAACAAAATGGTAAAACCAGATTATAATTGGGCAGAAAAAGAAGAATATGAAGATCGATTTATGGAAATTGTAGTACGTAAATTTGTGTAAGAAATAAAGTACCTTTGTTATTGATTAATCCTTATTTTTATGTTTTCAGAAAAAGCCAACAAAATTTTTAAAGAAGTTATAGACAATTACCATATTAAAGATAACCCGTACCAATTATTTAAAAATAAATACAATAAAAAAGATGATTTATTAGCTCATTTATTATATAGAAAATGTTGGATAGATACTGTACAATGGCATTACGAAGATATTATTAGAAACCCTTATATAAACCCTGAAAAGGCATTAGTATTAAAACGAAAAATTGATGCTTCTAACCAAGATAGGACAGATATGGTAGAATATATTGACAGCTATTTTTTAGAAACCTATAAAGAGGTAAAAGTAAAACCTAAAGCAAATATCAATACAGAAAGTCCTGCATGGGGTGTAGACAGACTTTCTATTTTAGCACTAAAAATTTATCACATGAATGAAGAGAGCACAAGAGTAGATGCCTCTGAGGCTCACAAAAATACATGTCAAAATAAATTAAATATTTTGTTAGAGCAACAAGTAGATTTATCAACTGCCATTAACTCTTTGTTAGAAGATATTAAAAAAGGGAATAAATATATGAAAGTATATAAACAAATGAAAATGTATAATGATAATGAACTAAACCCTATTTTACGCTCTCAAAAATAAGCCTACTTTTGGTGAAAAAAGAAAATATGCATATTCTTATGATACGCCTTTCAGCTATGGGAGACGTTGCTATTTCTGTGCCTATTTTAAAAGCTATTGTTACACAACATCCTAAAGTAAAAATAACAATTCTTTCTACTCTATTTTATAAACCTTTTTTTAATAATATTCCTAATATTTCTTTCTTTGCAATTGATAAAAAAGGCAAACACAAAGGTATTTTAGGTTTATTTAAATTAGCCAAAGAACTCAGTAAATTATCTATTAATTCCGTTGCAGACACTCATAATGTGCTTCGTTCTAACATATTAGTTCATTTATTGCAAATAAGAGGAATTCCATATAAACAAATTAATAAAGGCAGAATAGAAAAAAAAGCTCTAACTAGAAAAAAAAACAAAATTTTTATTCCTTTAAAATCTTCCCATCAACGCTATGCAGATGTTTTTAGAGCCTTAGGATTAACAATTGATTTGTCTAAAAAAACAGAAAAATCTTCAAAAGAAATATCTAAAAAAACCATTCAATTAATAGGAAAAACAAACAAACAAAAAATAGGAATAGCCCCCTTTGCGACACATTTAGGAAAAGAATATCCATTAAAAAAAATGGAACAAGTAATTGATAGGCTTTCAAAAAAATATCAAATTTTATTATTTGGTGGAGGTAAAACAGAAGCAAAAAAACTCAACACTCTAGCACATAAATATTCAAATACTATTAACACTATAGGACACCTATCTTTTAAAGAAGAATTAGCTCTTATTTCTAACTTAGACCTGATGGTTTCTATGGATTCTGGCAATGGGCATTTAGCGGCAATGTATGGTATTCCTGTTATTACTATTTGGGGAGTTACCCACCCTTATGCAGGTTTTGCTCCTTTTCAACA
>CAZZPG010000132.1:0-5365 GCA_964655975.1 uncultured Flavobacteriaceae bacterium | reverse complement strand
TCTGACGGTCAAATCTACCAGCACGCATTAATGCAGAATCTAAAACATCTGCTCTATTGGTTGCTGCTAATACTATAACATTAGTGTCTGTGCCAAAACCATCCATTTCTGTAAGTAATTGATTCAAGGTATTTTCTCGTTCATCATTACCTCCTGTCATACTATTTTTCCCTCTTGCTCTACCAATAGCATCAATTTCGTCAATAAAAATAATGGAGGGTGATTTTTGGGCTGCTTGTTTAAATAAATCTCTTACACGTGAGGCTCCTACACCTACAAACATTTCTACAAAATCTGAGCCAGATAATGAGAAAAAAGGCACATCGGCTTCTCCTGCAACTGCTTTTGCTAATAAGGTTTTTCCTGTTCCTGGAGGACCAACTAGTAAAGCTCCTTTTGGTATTTTACCTCCTAATGAGGTATATTTTCCGGGGTTTTTAAGAAAATCTACAATTTCTTGTATTTCTTCTTTTGCTCCTTCTAAGCCTGCCACATCTTTAAATGAAGTTTTTACTTTGGTATCTTTATCAAATAATTTTGCTTTAGATTTACCTATATTAAAAATTTGACCAGCACCTCCAGCACCTCCAGCACCTCCAGACATTCTACGCATAAAGAAAATCCAAATACCAATTAAAATGATAAATGGTAAAAATGAAAAAATTTGATCTAACATACTAGTATGTTCATCAAATTTTACATCATAATCTAGTTTATAATTATTTCTTGCATCTTTTAGCTGATTTTCAAAATTCTGTAAATCACCAAAATTATAGTCATACATTGGAGTACCTGGTCTGTAAAAGGCAGATTTCGTTTGTTTTTTATAGCGTTCTTTAGATAAAGATTCTTCTTTGATAAATATTTGTGCTCCACTATTATTAATTATAAGAATTTTAGAGATGTCATTATTCTTTAAAATTTCATCAAATGTGTTTTTTGATAAACTTTTTGAGGCTAAATCTCCATTATTTAAAAACTGAAATATTATTATTCCTAAAAAGATAATCCCATAAATCCAATAAAAATTAAGTTTGAATTTGGGCATATTTGCTTTTTTATTTTTTTTATCACTCATAAATTGTTTTCTAAAATTTAAGATTTTACGGGGTTAATAAGCGTAATTTTTGCATCTCCCCATAGGCTTTCAATATCGTAAAATTCTCTTACTTGTTTTTGAAAAATATGTACTACTACATTTACATAATCCATTAAAATCCATTCTGCAGTGGAAGCCCCTTCAATATGCCAAGGTTTGTCTTTTATTTCTTTACTTACTGTTTTTTGTACAGAATTAGCTATAGCTTTTACCTGTGTATTTGAGTTACCTGTGCAAATAATAAAATAATTGCATACAGTATTTTCTATTTCTCGTAAGTCTAATAATTGGATGTCTTCTCCTTTTACATCATCAATTCCTTTAATTATTACAGTGATTAGCTTATCTGTACTTACTTTATTTTTTGTCATTAAAAATTTTTAAGTTTAAACGCAAAGTTATGAGTTTTTTGCGAATTTTTTATGTAATATTGAACTTGTTTATACAATATTTAACGCTTGAAAATAATCAAACTTGATGCCATTGATTCTACCAATTCTTTTTTAAAAGATTTGGCAAGAGGTATTGACTTAGAAAACTTTACTACTGTTGTTGCAAAAGAACAAACTTCTGGAAGAGGTCAAAGAGGAAAATATTGGCAATCTAAAGAAGGTAAAAACCTATTATTCAGCACAATAGTTTATCATCAAAACTTAATAATTAGGTATCAAACTTTTTTAAATTACACTGTAAGTTTAGTGATTTTTGATGTTTTAAAAGAGTTAAAAATACCAAAATTAGCTATTAAATGGCCTAACGACATTATGGCAGATAATAAAAAAATTTGTGGAATTTTAATTGAAAATAGTATAAAAAAAGATAAAATTTATTCTTCTGTAATAGGAATTGGTCTTAATGTAAATCAACAAAAATTTAATAGTGATGTACCTAATGCATCTTCTCTTAAAAATATTTTGAACCAAGAAATGGATTTAAATTTTATTTTAGAAAAAATTATACTCAAATTAAAGTTTTATATTTCTCTTTTACATCAACAAAAATATATGTTATTGAAAGAAAAATATTTAGCAGTTTTATACAAAAAAAATATTCTATCTGTTTTTAAAAATAATCAGAATACCTATTTTAGGGGAATGATAAAAGGGGTTTCTTTTGAAGGAAAACTTCAAATTCAATTAGAAGATAATTCTATGAAAGAGTTTGCTATTAAAGAAGTGGCTTTTTCTTAAAGATTTTCTAAACTATCAGATAACACATCAATAAATTTGGTTAATGGTTTTTTTACCATCATTGCCATCATCATATTAAATTTTCCTTCAAAGCTTAATTGCACATTGCTAGTTTTTTCAGAATCCTTTTTAATATCAACAAACAGGTTAAATGATAGTTTGCTACTTGCAGACCCTAAAACTATTTGAGAATGTGGTGTTTTTTCTTTAATAATTAATCTAATCTCTGGCATTCCTTTTAATCCAAAGAGAAAAGATTCTCCTTCTACCACAAATTTTTCAATATTATTTGGCATTAAATCTTTAAAATTCTCTAATTTTAATAAATGGTTATATAAATTTTCTTGAGATTTTTTTACATATACCGTATTTCCTTTTATATTCATTTCTTTTTGTTTATTTAGATTGCATCCATTGGCTAGGATTACATCTCCATTCATTTAGTGCTAATAATTCTTTGCTTGTAATAAATTTACTGTCTAAGGCTTGTTCTAATAAATATGTATAATTGCTTAAGGTAGTTAGAGGAATGTTTTTTTCTTTAAAATTAGCTTGGGCAATATCAAAATTATAAGTAAAGATGGCTACCATTCCTTTTACAACGGCATCTGCTTCTTTTAAAGTTTCTACAGCATCTAAGCTACTTTTTCCTGTACTAATTAAATCTTCAATAACCACTACATTTTGTCCTTTCTCTAAAAACCCTTCAATTTTATTTTTTCTACCGTGTTTTTTTGGTTGTGGTCTTACATACACAAAAGGAACTCCTAATTCTTGTGCCACTAAGACTCCAATAGCAATTGCTCCTGTGGCTACACCTACAATAGCATTTGGTCTTCCATATTTTTCTTTAACTAATTTAGCCATTTCCTCTTTTAAAAAATCTCTAACAGATGGATAAGATAGTGTAATTCTATTATCACAATAAATTGGAGATTTCCAACCAGATGCCCAAGAAAATGGTGTATTTGGACTTAGTTTTATCGCTTTTATTTGTAATAGTAATTTAGCAGTTTTTTTTGCCGTATCTTTGTTTAAAATCATAGAGCAAATGTATAAAGTTTTTGTAAATGATGCACCAATAATTTTAACATCTTCTTTAAAAAAAGAAAATAATTACCCTATATACATATACAAGGATACAGTTATTGATGAAATTATTTATAAACTAAAGTATGGGAATTTAAAAGGGATTAACCTGTATTGTGCTGATATTAAGAAGACTTTAAGTAGTTTTTACTCTTATTTTAAGGTAGAAATTGCTGCTGGAGGATTGGTTTTTAATAAAAAAAATGAATGCTTATTTATTTATAGAATAAATAAATGGGAATTACCTAAAGGGCATATAGAGAAAGGAGAAGATTTAGAAGCCACTGCTATTAGAGAAGTTGAAGAAGAGTGTGGTGTTACAAATTTGAAAATTGATAAATTTTTGCTAACTACTAGACATATTTTCATCCAAAAAAAAGTGTATAAACTAAAGGAAATACATTGGTTTTTAATGTATACAGATTTTAATGGAGTGCTAACTCCACAAATTGAAGAAGGTATTACAAAAGTAGAGTTTAAAGATGAAAAATCAACAAAAATAGTATTAAAATCTACCTATCAAAATATTATTTTGGTGTATAAAGAATACTTAAAATCAATTAGTTAATATTTAGATTTTAAGAAAGTATCAATAGAAAAATATTCTTCTATCTTTGCCGACTTCTTTAAGTAAATAGAAATTATGACCGAATTTATCCGAAAAAGAGTTAGCAATGTACGTAATGATATTTTGTCTGGTATTACCGTAGCCTTAGCACTAGTGCCAGAAGCCGTGGCATTTGCCTTTGTTGCTGGGGTAGATCCTTTAGTGGGGCTTTATGCTGCTTTTATCATTGGTTTTATTACGGCTATTTTTGGTGGAAGACCTGGTATGATTTCTGGTGCTACAGGAGCACTTGCTGTAGTAATGGTTTCTTTAGTTAGTAAAGGAAATACTATGGGAATTCAAGGAGAAAACTTAGGGTTGTACTACTTATTTGCTACCGTAATTTTAATGGGGATTATACAAATGTTTGCAGGTATTTTTAAACTAGGAAAATTTGTAAGATTAATACCCCACCCAGTAATGATGGGGTTTGTAAACGGTTTAGCCATTGTTATTTTTTTATCACAACTTGGTATGTTTACAAAAAAAGTAAACGGAGAAAAAATATGGTTAGAAGGAACTCCATTATACTTAATGATAGGTTTGGTAGCTTTAACAATGCTAATTATGTGGGGATTACCCAAAATAAAAGCAACTAAAAAACTACCTGAAGCATTAATTGCTATTTTGGTAGTTTCTAGTATTGTAATTTTTGCTGGTTTAGACGTAGCAACCGTTGGTTCTTTTATTAAAGAGGGTGGTGGTGAAGGTTTAAAAGGAGGTTTGCCAGTACCTCATTTAGAAACATTTTCTAAAATCCCGATGAATCTAGCAACCCTTAAATTCATCTTTCCGTATGCTTTAATTTTGGCAGCTATAGGATTGATAGAATCTTTAATGACCTTAAATTTAATTGATGATTTAACCGAAACTAGAGGGAACTCTAACAGAGAATGTATAGCTCAAGGAGGTGCAAATATTGTTACAGGATTGTTTGGAGGTATGGGAGGTTGTGCTATGATTGGGCAATCTATCATCAATATAAAAGGTGGTGGACGTGGGCGTTTGTCTGGTATTGTAGCCTCAGTAACTTTACTAATGTTTATTTTATTTGCATCATCTTATATTGAACAAGTGCCTATTGCAACACTAGTTGGAGTTATGTTTATGGTAGTGGTTGGTACATTTGCTTGGTCTAGTTTTAGAATCTTAAACAAAATACCAAAAACAGATGTTTTTGTATTAATTTTAGTATCTGCTTTAACAGTAATTTTTGATTTAGCAATTGCTGTTATTACTGGCGTAATAGTAAGTGCCTTAGTATTCTCTTGGGAAAGTGCAAAACGGATTAGAGCAAGAAAACGCATAAAAGAAGATGGTACAAAAGTGTACGAAATTTGGGGGCCTTTATTCTTTGGATCTGTATCTGATTTTAATAAT
>CAZZPG010000131.1:0-5420 GCA_964655975.1 uncultured Flavobacteriaceae bacterium | reverse complement strand
TTTGGTTTTACTGTTTTAAAATCATCTAAGGTATATTTATCTTTTCCTAAGAATTTTTTAACTATGGCGAAATGACTAGCTATTTGATTTAATCTTGTGGCTGTTTTTTTTCTTCCTTTAGATTTTTTTTCAAAGTCTTCTTTTATTTTTAAAAATTCTTCGTACGCTTTTTTATCTTCATCAGCAATGTCTGAGGCTTTTTTATCGCCAAATTTATCCATCCCTTTTTTTACAAGTCGGGTAATTTCTAATTGGTCTGCAACTACCATTTTACCTTCTTTATTTCCTAAGAAATTCCACCCATGTATATCATCTATATACCCGTTTCCATCATCATCTATACCATTGTCTGCGATTTCTTTTGGATTGGTCCAGATGATGTCTTTTAAATCTTCGTGCTCTATATCCATTCCAGAATCTGTAATTCCAACAATTACCTCAACGCCTGTTTTTCCTTCTAAAAAGTTGTAGGCTTTATCTACACTCATTCCTGGTATAGAATCTTTTTCTAAGTCTAAATGACCCCAAGTTTGTGCTTGTGCATCTGTTAATTTTGCTTTTTTAGCTACAGCATTTACCACAGTATTTGTTGGTTGTGGTACAGGAATTTTACTTATTGATTTACAACTTGTAAGAGCTATCGCAACTGCTACTGTATAAAATAGTGGTTTTAAAATTTTCATTGTTATTAAATTATTTATTATTGGTTATAAGCTTTTAATGGTCAATTAAAAATATCTGTAAATTTATGAATTTCTTTTAATCTAACTCCTTTTTCGGTATGTTTTACGGTACAGAGTTCATTAGAGGCATCGTGTTCTAAGAACAAATAGTACTCTTTATCTGCTGCTTCATTTAAAAAAGCTGATTTTTCTTTAATGGTTAGCAAGGGTCTTGTATCATAACCCATAACATACGGTAACGGAATATGTCCTATAGTTGGTAATAAATCTGCCATAAAAATAAGGGTTTTACCTTGATACGTAATTTTAGGAAGCATTTGTTTTTCTGTATGCCCATCCATAAATAGTACATCAAACCCTACTTGGTCTTTAGCGTTTCTATGGATAAAATTTAATTGCCCACTTTTTTGTATTGGATTGATGTTTTCTTTTAAAAAAGAGGCTTTTTCTCTTGGGTTTGGCTCTGTTGCCCAATTCCAATGCCGTTCGTTACTCCAAACTTTGGCATTTTTAAATGCTGGCTCATAACCTGTTTTGTCTTTATTCCATTGTATAGTTCCTCCACAATGATCAAAATGTAGGTGTGTTAAAAAAACATCGGTAATATCATCTTTATGAAAACCGTATTTTGCTAAAGATGTATCTAAAGAAAAATCACCAAACAAATAGTAATAGCCAAAAAATTTATCAGATTGTTTGTTTCCAAGTCCAGTATCAATTAAAGTAAGTCTATTTCCTTCCTCAATAAGCATACATCGTATGCTCATATCTATCATATTATTATTGTCTGCAGGGTTTGTTCTTTGCCATATTTTTTTAGGGACAACACCAAACATAGCTCCGCCATCTAATTTAAAATTACCTGTTTCTATTGGATAAATTTTCATGGTTTACAAAGGTGCAGAAAATTAACGACTTTTTTGTTAAGAAAAACAAAAAAGACTACTTTTTAAACAGTCTTTTCTAGAGGTGTCGAGCGGATTCGAACCGCTGTAACTGGTTTTGCAGACCAGTGCCTAAGCCCCTCGGCCACGACACCTTTATTTTGTATTTGCGAATTTACGTAATTAATCTTTTGGAACAAGTTTTTTTAGGCTTTTCCTTTTTTTTGATAAAATAATGGCTACTTCTTCTACATTTCCTCCTATGGGTGGATTTATTTTTGCGACACTTACTATTATTTTTTTTACAATTGGAAGTTCTTTTAAAATTCTATCTATCATTCGTTTTGCAACATGTTCTAATAATTCTGAACGAATGGCCATTTCTTCTTTAGCTATTAAATTAAGATGTACATAGTCTACCGTATCAAATAATTTATCTGTTTTAGCAGATTTTTTTAAGGCTGCTTTAACCTCTATATCTACTCTGTACTCTGAGCCTATTTTAGATTCTTCTACCAAGCACCCATGGTATGCATAGAGTTTTATGCTATTTACTCGTATTATTCCCATAAAATTATTATGTAACAAAGATAAGTTTATTTTCTATAAAAAAAAGAAAAACAAAAGAGAGAAGAGTAAACACCCTTCTCTCTTTTTTTAGACAAAATAACATTCCCCTAAATTTTATTTTGTCTTACTGTTTACAAAGGTAATAGTAGTTTATAAATAACGCAAAATTTTTATACAAAAATTACATCTATATTTTTTATTTCTACTAAATAGCATCGTGGTTATTACACCGTTACATTTTTTATTTTTTTAATGAGATGCTAAATATTCTGCAGTTCCTTTTGCGTTTGGTTTCATGGCATCTTTACCTTCTTCCCAATTTGCTGGACATACTTCTCCAAAAGATTGTACGTGTGTATATGCATCAATTAATCGTAAATATTCATTTACATTTCTACCTACTGGCATGTCATTAATCCCTTCATGAAAAACTTTTCCGTCTTCATCAATTAAATAGGTGGCTCTATAGGTTACATTATCTCCATTAACTTGTACTGTTCCTGTTGCTTCATCATAGGTTTCATCTGTGATATCTAAAATTCCTAAAATTGATGATAAATTACGGTTGCTATCTGCTAATATTGGGTAAGTTACTCCGCCTATACCTCCGTGGTCTTTAGAGATACCTAACCATGCAAAGTGTACTTCTGGTGTATCACAAGATGCTCCTATTACAATAGTGTTTCTTTTGTCAAATTCTCCTAAAGCTGCTTGAAAAGCGTGTAATTCTGTAGGGCACACAAAAGTAAAATCTTTTGGATACCAAAATAATAGTACTTTTTTCTTGTTTTTTCTTGCTTCTTCTAGAACGTTTATTTTAAAAGTATTGCCCTTTTCATTCATTGCATCTACTGCTAAATCTGGAAATTGTTTACCAACTGCTGTTGCCATTTTTTATAAATTTTATTGTTATTACTCTTTTTTGATAATACAAAGATACCAAGCAAATCATCAAAAAATAAAAAAATGTGATGCTAATTTTTTATATTAGTATTACCTTTTTTTATAGCTTATGTTAAATTTGAATTAATTTAGTGTTTTTACCTTTTTTAAAACTGAAGGATTTACAACCTAGCTTTGTTAGTTGCTTTCAAGAACTTAGCAGATTTAAAAGAGATAATAATTATTTAAATTAAAAAACACCTGAATTTGAGTACGAAAAAAAATCTTATACTAATCAAGTTTTTATAAAAAAGTAAAATTATGGCAAAATTGATAATAAAAAGATCTTCAGAATGGAAGAATATGATGAGAAATTTTAGTATTTATATTGAATAAAAAATAAGATACGCAGAAAAGTTTTTTGGAGATACAATTAAGTTTAGAAAACAATTTAGTAACAAGAAAATAGAATACTTAATACGTGAAATAATAATTGAAAAAGATAATGGTTTGCCTACACTAAAAGAAGGTAGCACTTATGTTTTTTATTTTCCAAACGGAACTTATCAAACATTCTTTTATTATGAAAAAGGTTTGGAATCCTAATAAATTTAGGAAAAAAACTATTTACTAGCAAACAACCTTACATCATTTTCAGAGACTTCTTTTTCACCTAAAATAATTAAACGCTCTACCACGTTACGTAGTTCTCTAATATTACCTGTCCAATCATATTCTTGCAATAATTTTATTGCTTTTGTAGAAAAAGTTTTTTTTGCTTCGCCTTGTTCTTTCGCTATTTTTTCTGAAAAGAAATTAATTAATAAAGGGATGTCTTCTCTTCTTTCATTTAAGGCAGGAACTTTAATTAAAATAACGGCTAATCTGTGGTACAAATCTTCTCTAAATTTACCTTCAGCAATTTCTTTGCGTAAATCTTTGTTGGTGGCGGCAACCACACGCACATTTACTTTTATATCTTTATCACTACCTACTCTACTAATCTTACTTTCTTGTAAAGCACGTAATACTTTTGCTTGAGCAGAAAGACTCATATCGCCAATTTCATCTAAAAAGATAGTACCTCTGTTGGCTGCTTCAAATTTACCTGCTCTATCTTTATTTGCCCCCGTAAAACTTCCTTTTACATGACCAAACAACTCGCTTTCTATTAATTCTGATGGAATTGCAGCACAGTTTACTTCTATCATTGGTGCTTTAGAACGGTTACTTTTTTCATGCAACCAATGTGCTACTAGTTCTTTTCCTGTCCCGTTTGGTCCAGTAATTAATACTCTTGCATCTGTAACAGCCACTTTTTCTATTATTTCTTTAATATGAGTAATGGCTGTACTCTCTCCAATCATTTTATAGTTTTTGCTTACCTTCTTTTTTAGACGTTTATTTTCTACTACTAATTTTTTTCTGTCAAGAGCATTTCTTACTGTGTTTAATAATCTATTTAAATCTGGTGGTTTTGATATATAATCAAAAGCTCCTAAACGCATTGTATTTACTGCCGTATCTAAATCTCCATGACCAGAAATCATCACCATTGGTATTTCTGGTTTTATTTTTTTAGCTCTTTCTAAAACTTCAACTCCATCCATTTTTGGCATTTTAATATCGCATAAAACCAAATCATAATCATTGTTTTTTATCATTTCTATCCCCTGCAAACCATCTTCTGCCTCTTCTACTTGATAGCTATCATTTTCTTCTGAAATAATTTTTTTTAGCACACGTCTAATTGCCGCTTCGTCTTCTATAATCAGTATTTTACTCATTTTCCTATCCTAATCCCTTTCCTTAGGAAAGGGGATTTATTAATTGTTTCAATGTATATTTTTCACTAAAAATTATTTCGTTCCCTCTATTTGCATCCCTTTCCTAAGGAAAGAGGTTAATAGAGTTTTACCCTTTATACTTTATCCATTTCCATAAATCTCTATAGCTTGGTTTTTTACCATACATCAAAATACCAACACGATAAATTTTTGCTGATAACCAAACCATTGCAACAAAGGTGATTAATAATAATGCCATAGAAATAGTTATTTCCCACCAAGAAACTCCAAAAGGAACTCTCATTAACATTACAATTGGTGAGGTAAACGGAATGTGAGAAAAGATGACAGATACTGGTCCGTGAGGATCATTTATTACAGTAAAAGCACCTACATACATTGCCAACATTAGTGGTAAAATAATAGGCATCATAAATTGTTGTGTATCAGTTTCGTTATCTACCGCAGCACCAATTGCAGCGTATAAAGAGCTGTATAACATAAATCCTCCTAAGAAATAAAAGATAAATAAAAAGAACATTTTTAACAATGGTAATTTAAAAATTTCTTGTAAAACCATTTGTATTTTACCTCCACTTGCAACTTCTTTCATC
>CAZZPG010000130.1:0-5558 GCA_964655975.1 uncultured Flavobacteriaceae bacterium | reverse complement strand
GTCTAATCGGTTTTGGGCGTTATGCAGGAATTGTTGGGGTTTATAATGGTTTTAGAGCCATTGGCTTAAAAAATGACACCTATAATTTACCAAAAGCAACATCTTTACCCAACCAAAAAGCATTGATTAATAAGTTAAATAAGATAAAACCTAAGCTTACTAATCTTAAAATTTTATTAACAGGCAGTGGTAAAGTTGCTTACGGAGCAAAAGAAATGTTAGATGCCATGAGTATTAAAAAAGTGACTGTAAAAGATTATTTACAACAATCTTTTAATGAACCCGTATATTGTCTAATTGATGTATTAGATTATAATAAACGTAAAGATGGTAGAGTATTAGATAAGTATGATTTTTATAATCATCCAAAAAATTATGAGTCTGATTTTATGCGTTTTGCTAAAGTAACAGATTATTTTATTGCAGGGCATTTTTATGGAGATAACTCTCCTTATTTATATACTAGAGAGGATACAAAGTTACTAGACTTTAATATAAAATTTGTAGCCGATATTTCTTGTGATATTAATGGACCAGTAGCATCAACCATAAAATCATCTACTATTAAAAACCCTATTTATGGCTATAACCCTCAAACAGGAAATGAAATAGATTTTAAAAATGAAGATGCTATTGTAGTAATGGCGGTAGATAATTTGCCTTGCGAATTGCCAAAAGATGCAAGTAAAGGCTTTGGGAAAATGTTTCTAAAAAATGTAATTCCTGCTTTTTTTAACAATGATAAAGATGGTATTTTAGCACGTGCAAAAATGACAGAAAATGGTAAATTAACAGAACATTTTTCTTATTTACAAGATTATTTAGATGGAAAAGAGTAGGGTTTATAATATAAGTAGTAAAATTGGTTGTTAATTTTTTTTTAATTGATAATAAATTTCTTTTTTAGATCCAAAGCTTTTAAAAAATGATGCAATATTTTTTATCATAGAGCCTTCAAAATCTAATAGTAAATTAGTATTTGAGTACTCTTTAATAATATTATCTAATAAAAAACTAGGAGCTTGTAGTTTTTTTCCTTCGCTAGAGTAAACTGCAAATAAGTAGGTAACTCTATGTTTATCTTTAAAAAAAATAGCACCTCCTAAAACTTTATTATCAATAGTTTTTATAACTTTTACAAAACCCATATTCTTCTTTTTAAGAGCCTCAACTAAACTACATAAAATAGAATATTCTTTTTCTAAATAAGGAAAAAAAGAATAATATTTTTTTGCAATAATAATTAAATTGTCTATTTGGTCTTCATTAGCTATTAATAATCTATTTTTCCTTGCTACAGAAAGTGCATGTTTTCTTCCTTTAAAAAAGTTTTTACTATTTTCTTTATATACGTTATTTAGTAACAAAATATAATTAACTCTTTTTAAACTAGAATTAATATTTATGTTGTTTTCTGCGTTAAAGCAAATATTGTATTTTACAAAATTTTTTGAAAGTAATTTTATAAACTCTAAAAAGGTATTATTACACAATTCTATTGATGAAAAAACACCTAATTGTTGAATAAAATATGGTTGGTAAGCATACTTAATAAAATATTTTCTCCTCCAAGGAACTGGCATTACAGCTTCATAATCATTCAGCACCAGAATATCCCAATTATCTGCAACAATATCTAAATACCAAGAATAAGCATATACTCTACTTTGTAGAGAGTTTTTAATACAATCATCATATTTTTTAATATCAATTTGATTTCTTCTTACATACTTAATCATCAGTAGATTTACATATTTTAAGCATAGATTCATACACTCTACTCCATCCTTGCCATTGTAAATAACCACTTAAACTTTCGTTATGAAACAAGGTAACAAAGATACCATTTACCTGTTTTACCTCATTTTTTAAATCTCTAATTCTTCCTAAAGATTGCTTGGGTGTTAATTTCATATAATCCTTCAAAGTGGTATCCATCAAAGCAAATGGAAATATTTTTAGTGGTGTTTGAATTTCAAAATCTAAATCGTAAAAATAAAATGGCGTACAGGTACTTGCCCTAAAACCTACTACATCTGCATATCCCATAGAGTAATCTTCTTCTATTTCTAGGTCTATTAAATGCTGGTAGGTTTCTGGTAAACTAAACCGTAAATAATGCTGACGAGAACGTTTTATGGGCATATTAGTAATATTTTCTAATCGTTCTTTTTCTTTTTTTAGTAAACGTATATTATTCATAGTAAAATATGACGGATGCAACCCAACACGTGCATAATCTACCATATCTTTTATAAGGAGTCTAAACTTAAATTTTGATGAAGAAACATTGGTATCATAAGTAGTATAGTCTGCTACTAAAAAGAAAAAAACGGTTCTTATATTATGTTGTTTTTTTAATGATAAAATTTTATCAAATGTAAAAAAGGGGTCTTTTTTAATATTAAAAACTGTGGCAAACCGATTCCAAATATTAAAAATCTTAAATTTTGATATATCCTTAAGAAATCCTCCAATCGTTCTTACAAAACTTTTGTGTTTATAAGCAAATGCATTATCTACATCTATGGTAGAAATAAACTTGTATTTTTTATTTTTATAGGGATATTCTGGGAATTTTTCCTTTAACGTATTTAATAGATATTTTACCCAAATATCTACTACTGGTTTTTCTAAAAATTTATGTTTAAATGCTAAACTTTGCTTAGCAGTAAAACGCTCATGATTATCTTTTATATGTGGTAAATACTCTTCATATCTAGTTATTAGATAGAAACTTGCTGCAAAAATATCAAAAGGAATGATAGATTTTGTTCCTGTATAAAAAAAACAAGGAACATTGTTCCATTGATGTATGCTTATTTCAATATCATTTACTCCTTGCTCAAAAAGCAAGGGGTTACTTTTTATAAAAAACTCATTACCCAATGGCTTTTTACTATATGTTATTTTAGCCCCTTTATAATCTAAAAATTCTGTAATAGAAGAAGTAAAATTAACAGAAATTTGTAAAATTCTTGTAAAAATATGCTTAAAAATATACCGAACTCTCGGGGTTATTTTATGTGTGTAAATTAATATCAAATATTTGTTTTTTTTTAAATTTAAACACTCTATACACTTTAACAAACATTAAAACAATCCTTCATCTACAAAGCTAAAGTACGTTTTTTTAGCAATAATTAAATGGTCTAATAATTTTATGTCTAAGGTAAGACCTGCTTGTTTTATCTTTTGAGTTAATTCAATATCAAAATTACTTGGCTGTAACTTTCCTGATGGATGGTTATGACAAACAACAACTCCTGTAGCCAGCAACTCAACAGCCTTCTTATACAATAATCTAATATCAACTAAAGTTCCTGTAATACCTCCTTTACTTAATTGATTAATATGAATTACTTTGTTAGAATTATTTATATAGATAACCCAAAACTCCTCATGCCTTAAATTACCAATAATAGACTGCATAATCTTAAAAACAGATTTACTACTTTTTATTATTGGTTTAAACATTGCCTCTTCTAACTGAGCCCTTCTTCCTAATGTTATTGCAGTAATAATTGAAATTGCTTTTGCTTTTCCAATACCTTTAAATCTCATTAAATCTAGAATAGATAGACTTGATAGTTCATTTAAATTATTATTAACAGAGGCTAAAATTCGTTTTGATAAATCTACAGCAGATTCTTGTTTATTTCCTGAACTAATTAAAATAGCAATAAGCTCTACATCAGATAATGATTTTCTGCCTTTTAAAAACATTTTTTCTCTTGGTCTATCATCCTCTTTCCATTGCTTAATTGAAAAACTTATTTTTTTATTCACAGGATAAATTTTCTGTAAATATAATAAATATTACTTTTTCTTACTTTCATAAAGTAAGACTAGAGATATCTTCTTTAAATTTTTTGATAATTTCTATCGCTTTTTCAGCATCAGATTTAAAAACAAATAAACCTACAGCATTAGATGGAGTGCCAAAACCTGCCAACCTGCCAGACTCTACTTGATCCTTAATAAGTGATACTATTTTAGCCTCTCTTAAAACAGCACTAATTCTGTTTACAAAAATTGATTGTCCTGATAATATTTTTACATGTTCTTGCATAACAATTATTATTATTTAATTTAATATATTTTTTGTAACAAAGGCTTTCCAACCAATAATAGCCAATTGAAATTTAGAAGCCTTCCCAATATCTAACCTTTGTTTAGTATAAGATGGTAAAAATATTTTATTAAGCTTTCCTAAAAGTATAAACCCTTGTTTTTTCATTTTTCATCATTAAAAGCAATAACCAATACCATATTAGTATTTTTATTGATTTTTAAACTTTTTTTACCAAAAATAATAAAAAATACTGATTAATAGTAGTATAAATATTTTAACTAAAAAAAAACACCAAATTAAGAAGCCTATTCATTATTAAATCTCTATATATAATATCTATATGTTTAGCCCTCTTTTGTATAGATGTAACACTTACTGTTTCAATATTTGGTCGTTTCATTTTCACAGAAACTTCTGGCGTTCCTTTTCTATCATCAGTATGAAAAGCTATAATTTTTTGTTGATAAAATTCAGGATTTTCTTCAACCCAATCTGTAAACCATTGGTTACGTAATTCTTTCATTTCATTTGTATATAACGTAGATGATGACCATATTTTAGGCTCATTTGGTAATTGCTTAAAATGTTTTATTATACCATCCCAAACCAATTCATAAACCTTTAAATTCACACTCCAATCAAGTAAAACAATAGTAAAAGGCTCAATATTTTCAAAATTAAAATTCTCAATAAATTGCACAGGCTTATCTACAGATAAAATTTCCTTTACAATTACCCCCCTACTCATCCTATATTTCTTTTTTTTAATATGATTTTTAAAACCCCCATTAAGCAAACAAACCAATCTATTTTTTTTACTCAAACCAATCCACGTTCCTCCTGCCTTTTCATCTTTTGGATAAATCATTTCTATCCCATTTTCTACATATTTTTTAGGAAAAAAAGTTTTTCTAAACGGTGTTTCATCTCTATTAGAGGTTAAAATAAAATTATTATTTTCTAATGGAAGATACGTAACAGTACACATGATTGAAATTCTTTTTTCTGATAAATTAATTGTAACTTTGTATGTCAAAATTAATCGATTAAATTTAAAAAACATACAAAATGGGAAAAGGATTTTTTCAAGTTCCAACCGCAATTAACGAACCCGTAAAAGGATATGCTCCTGGATCTCCAGAAAGAGTTGCAGTAGCCAAACAATACACTGCATATTTTAATAGTTCTGTAGATGTACCAATGTACATAAATGGAAAAAACGTAACTACTGGAAATATTAAAAACATGACTCCTCCACACGATCATCAACACGTGGTAGGAACATATCATACAGCAGAAAAAAACCATGTAGATAGTGCTATTTCTACAGCGTTAGAAGCCCGTAAAAAGTGGGCACAAATGCCATTTACAGAACGTGCTGCTATCTTTTTAAAAGCTGCCGATTTAATTGCAGGTCCTTATAGAGCCAAAATTAATGCCGCAACGATGATTGCTCAATCTAAAAACATACATCAAGCAGAAA
>CAZZPG010000129.1:0-5562 GCA_964655975.1 uncultured Flavobacteriaceae bacterium | reverse complement strand
TTACAGGAACTTTTGCTAACTTTTCTACAGGGCGTGTGTATGATCAAATAAGACAATCTGTTGCTTATTCTGGTAAAAATGTTAAAATTTGTGCTTCACATGCAGGATTAACTTTGGGAGAAGACGGTGCTACGCATCAAATTTTAGAAGACATTGGTTTGATGAAAATGCTACCAGGAATGACTGTAATTAACACCTGTGATTATAATCAAACAAAAGCTGCAACCATTGCCATTGCAGATTACAAAGGACCAGTATATTTACGTTTTGGAAGACCAAAAGTACCTGTATTTATGCCAACTGACAAACCTTTTGTAATTGGTAAAGCTGTTCATTTAACTGAAGGAACGGATGTAACTATTGTTGCTACTGGTCATTTAGTTTGGGAAGCCTTACAGGCTTCAGAACGATTAGACGCAAAAGGGATTAGTGCAGAAGTAATTAATATTCATACTATTAAACCATTAGATGAAGAAGCTATTTTGGCTTCTGTTGCCAAAACAGGTTGTATTGTAACTGCAGAGGAACATAATAAATTTGGTGGTTTGGGCGAAAGTATTGCTAGGTGTTTAGCTGAAAATAATCCTACACCACAAGAGTTTATTGCTGTAAATGATAGTTTTGGAGAGTCTGCAACACCAGAACAATTGATGGATAAATACAAATTAAATGCATCATCAATAATTACAGCAGTTGAAAAATTAATTTTAAGAAAATAGACGATAATTTTATTTTTATCGTTATCTAAGTATAACTAAAAAACAATAATCATGAAAAAAATAGTAATTGTATTGTTTCTACTTATAGGAACAAGCCAAATGAGTAATTCACAAATAGTATTTGGTATTAAAGGAGGTCTTAATTATAACTCTAACTCCATTTCAAATGTTAAAGACGATGTGTTTTCTGGAGCAAAAAGTAAAACAGGGTACCATGCAGGTATTTGGTTACGTTTTAAAATTCCCATTATCGGTTTTTATGTACGTCCTGAGTTAATGTATACACATCTAGAAAGTAGTATTACTTATACCCCAACTAGTGGAGGTAAAAAAGCTACTTCTTATAGTTTTAATAAGATTGACATTCCTGTTTTATTTGGAAAAAAGATTTTTGGTGTTGGTAATATTTTTATAGGTCCTTCTTTTCAATATATTTTAAAAACAGATTTTTCTTTGTCAGATATTAAAGATGTAAAAACTAAAGGATTTACTGTAGGCTTACAGTTTGGCGGTGGTATAGAAATTGGGAAATTAGGGTTAGATGTACGTTGGGAAAGGTCTTTTTCTTCAGTAGAAACTAGCTTTATAAATAAAAATGTTACCAATAGTGGTGGTAATTTTGATACAAGAATTAATCAAATAATCATAGGGATTTCTTATCAGTTATAAAAGATTAATTCATAAAAAAAACCGAAGTTTTCACTTCGGTTTTTTTTTATGAATTTATGCTTTTTATTTTACATCTTTATTTAAATAATCTGGTATTGTACCTCCATTTTTAAAGTCATTTGTTGGGTCTCCGTCTCCATTGGCATCTTCATTTCTAGTCAAAACACCATCATTATCATCATCATCATCTAAAAAATTGGGTTTTAAATCTCCATCTGTATCATCATTCCTTGGGTCTCCATCTCCATCAGGATCTTCATTTATAGAGGGAATTCCATCATTATCATAGTCTGTATTTTCTACAATATCCCATAATTCTATATAGAATAACAAATTAGAGTTTTTAGGAATTTTTTTATTACCTGCATTACCATACCCCAATCCAGAAGGAATAAATAAAATCCCTTTACCACCATTTTCATAAGTAATTGGACCGTTGTTGGTTATATTATGCCCTGGTTTAAAATTAGTAAATCCATACGTCCAACCTCTTATTACACCATTTCCTAAATTCCACCAAACTCGTTCTCCTTTATCAATTGTTTTTAAACCATCCGTTCTAATAATTTTTTGCCCTACGTATTTTACAAATATAGAATCCATAACTGTTGGAGATGCTTTTAATGGGTCTGGATTTCCTTCTCTATTTACGTAATAATACATTGTTAATTCTACATTATCACCTCCTAACTTTTCTGTAACTGTTTGTGCGTGTAATTTTGGGTCATCCATCAATGCTGTTTTACCCGTAATTAAAGGTTTTACAGAATCTAAAGTAGCATTATAGTAATGTTTTGTTAAAAATTTAATCAATGAATCTTTATCTTTTTTTGCTTGTGCTAAATAATCAAAGTTATCTTCAGGAGAAGTATCTTTAGAGCAACTATATAAAATGATTGATATAATGGCTACTGAAAATATATATTTTATATTCTTCATTTTTATTTTATATTTTTTATGTGGTGCAAGTTAGCATTTTTATACCTTTGTAAGAAGATAATTTTTTATTTTTAGCTTTTTTTATGAGAATTGATAAATATTTATGGTGCATAAGGCTTTTTAAAACTAGGAGTTTGGCTACAAATGCTTGTAAAAAAGGTCATATTAAAATAAACGGAGTTCATTTAAAGCCTGCAAAAGATATTTTTGGTGATGAAATTATAACAATTAGAAAAAAACAAATTAATTACAAAATTAAAGTATTAACTATTCCTGCTAATAGAGTTGGTGCAAAATTAGTAGATTTGTACAGAAAAGATATAACACCAAAAGATGAGTTTAAAAAAACAGAGTTACTAAAGTACTCAAAAGATTATTACAGAAAAAAAGGTACGGGAAGACCTACAAAAAAAGATAGAAGAGATATAAAAGATTATACATCTAAAGAAAACTAATAGATTATGATATTGAATGATTCCATTATATTAAATACAACACAAATTGAACAAAAAACAAGAAGAATTGCCTATCAAATTTACGAAAGTAATTATAATGAAAAAGAGATTGTAATTGCAGGAATAATAGGTAATGGGGCTATTTTTGCTCAAAAATTAATAGCTATTTTAGAAAAAATTTCTACACTCAAAATTATTTTTTGCCAAGTAAATATTAATAAAAAAAATCCTTTAGAAACTATTACAACTTCTATTAAAAATAGTGCTTATAAAAACAAATCTATTGTACTGGTAGATGATGTTTTAAATTCTGGAACAACACTTATTTATGGTATTAAACATTTTTTAAATGTCCCTTTAAAACAGTTTAAAACTGCTGTATTAGTAAATAGAAATCATAAAAAATATCCTGTAAAAGCAGATTATAAAGGTATTTCGTTATCAACATCAATAAAAGAACATGTTACAGTAAAGTTTACAAAAAAAGGAGCTAAAGCTTATTTAATGTAAAAGAATTCTAATTTCTGTTGCTATTTGAGAAATACTTTTTTTATCTACTATTATTTTATGAGGAGCTTTTTCATAATAAGGTTTTCTTTCAAAAATATGTTTTGCTATAAATTCAGATATATTTTTATCACTTAAATTAGCAATAAGTGGTCGTCTTTTTTTTCTACTAATAAGTCTTTCTTTTAATGTTTTTATATTGGCTTGTAAATAAAATGGAATAGTACAATTAGCAATCAAATCTATATTATTAGCATAACATGGTGTTCCTCCTCCTAAAGATAAAACAAATTTTTTTTTTTGCTCTAAAATATCTTTTAAATAAGTATGCTCAATTTTTCTAAAATAAATTTCTCCTTTTGTTTTAAAAATTGCTTTGATAGGTAGTTTTTCTTTCTCTTCAATATAATCATCTAAATCAATAAAAGGCAAATATAACTTTTTAGCCAAATATTTTCCTATAGTAGATTTACCACACCCCATATATCCTAAAAGGACTATTTTCATTTTTTAAAATTTTAACAAATATCTATAAAAAATACTAAATTTATGGTAATTTTATTAATGAATGATAGTATCTTTGTATTCATTTGATAAAAATTTTAAGGTCTAGTAGCTCTATTGTAGAGTCCACTTTAAAGTAGCGTTTCTTATATTTAAACCCACTTCAGAAACAAGAAAGTAAAACTTTAGCTTAATTTTTTTAGTTTAAAATTAATGCACATATGGCGGAATTGGTAGACGCGCAAGCTTGAGGGGCTTGTATTCAATAGAATGTGCAGGTTCAAATCCTGTTATGTGTACAGAAACCCTTTTTAATCTTTTGATTATAAAGGGTTTACAAACTTATCTATAAACATTAAGGCATAAAATGTATTTTTTTTGAAATTATTTTTGTTGTTTTTCTAAGAATATTAACCATTTTATGAGCATTTATTTATAACATTGCAAATGAAAAAAGCTGTTTTTATATTACTTATTATAACATCTACAAACTTTTTAGCCCAAAATAACACAAAATTAAAAGGACAAATTGTTGATGGACAAACCAAAAAAATACTAAGTGCCGCACATATTTTAAACTTAAATTCTGTAGTTGGTACAATTACTAATGACAGGGGTTTTTTTGAACTCATTGCCAAAACAAATGATACCATTTTAGTTTCCTATTTAGGCTTTTCTTCTATAAAATTAAAAGTAACTAATGATTTATTAAAAGGAAATGAACTAATAATTTCTTTGTATGAAAAGCCTGAAGAAATTAGAGAAATAATTATAAAATCTACTAAATTAATTGGAGTTTTAGAGATAGATATAAAACAAGTACCAAAAGATAAATTTACTAGAATTCATATTAATGGGTTACCACAAACCTATGAGGTTGGAAGACCTTTGCCCAAAGATTTTTCATCCCCAATAGCAGCTCTTTTTCAACCTGTAGATTTTTTATATAATTTATTTGGAAAAAAACCAAGGCAATTAAGAAAACTTCAAAAATTAAAAAAAGAAGATAACTTGCGGAAAATGTTGGCAGGAAAATTTGATAGAGAAGTAATGATAGAATACTTAGAAATGGATAAGCAAGAGTTATCTACTCTACTTTCTGACTGTCATTATTCTAATTATTTTATAAAAAAAGCTAGTGATTTACAAATGATTGAAGCCGTCTTAGATTGCTACGAAAATTATAAAGCACTAAAAAAAGGTAAAATAGAGCGAGATAAATTTCCTAAAAAAAAAGGGTAAAAGCTTAAACTATTACCCCTTATCAACCATTAAAAACTAACTAATAACTAAAATATAGTTGTAATATATTTGTAATTATACTTTCTTCTAGTGTTCCAAATAGTTCTTTTAGAATGTACAATCTCAGTTGTAATATTCTTTTTAATTTCTTTACTTCCGTTATTTATTGTAGTCATAATTTCTATCATTTTAATATACTTACTAGACGTATACTTAGCTATATTGTTACAGATTTTTTTTGTCTTTAACAAAACTTTAAGAGAATAAAAAAATCTATTTTTTATAATTTATAACAATAATTAAAAATGATATTACACTTTTATTTTTCTAGATAATATTTTTTAATTTGACAACTATTTTTAATTGATTTTTCTATCCAATATTGATAGAACTAATTGGAAATTTGGTCAAGAAAACATCAATATTTTTATGCTTGGAGTTGCTTATAAAGGTGTTTCTTTTCCTTTATTAATTTAAAATGTTAGATAAACGAGGTAATTCAAATGTTGAAGAACGAATAGACTTAG
>CAZZPG010000128.1:0-5572 GCA_964655975.1 uncultured Flavobacteriaceae bacterium | reverse complement strand
CTAATAACGATAATACAAATGCTAATACAAATGATAATGAACTACCTAACCAATTATGAGCAATCACCATCATTCCTAAAATACTCATTAGTACAATATGACCTGCTGTAATGTTTGCGTACAAACGTATCATTAATGCAAATGGTTTAATAATAGTCCCTAACAATTCTATAGGGGCTAATAATATTTTCATTGGTAATGGTACCCCTGGCATCCAAAAAATATGTTTCCAATAATTTTTATTGGCTGTAAATGTGGTAATTAAATAAGTTAAAATTGCTAATACAAATGTAATAGCTATGTTATTGGTTACGTTTACGCCTAATGGTGTTAATCCTAATAAGTTGATAATCCAAATAAAGAAAAAGATGGTTAATAAATAACTCATATATTTTTTATAGTGTTTTTCTCCAATATTTGGGATAGCCATATCATCTCTAATAAATAAAATTAAAGGCTCTAAGAAGCGACCTAATCCTGTAGGAAGTGTACTTGTTTTGTATGATTTTGCTATTTTATGAAAGATAAAGAACATTAATAATGCCACGACTATTACAAAAAAGATAGATTTTGTAATTGAAAAATCTAATGGTTTTACATTGGTTGGATGATGATGTTCGTCTAAATTTAAGATACCGTTTGCATCGGTCTTATAGATTTTACCGTGGTGTAATTTATAGTAATTACCTCCTGCTTCTGCTACTGATTCTCCATGATGAAATTTAGAGGATAAAAAGACTTTTAAGCCTCCATCCCACAAAATTATGGGTAAAGAAAATCCTAGATGTACTTTTTTTCCTGCATCATTCGTATATGATATAAAATCAAAACTATGAGAGTCTTGTATGTGATGCTCTTTAAATTTTTTAAATTCTTCTTTTAAACTCATTTTAGAATTTTGTTCTTTGTGAGTTGTAGTATGAGAGGGTTTTTCTTTGTAATGTTGCCCAAAAACAGCACTAGATATAAAGAGCACTAAAAAAGCTAATTTTTTCATTGAAAATTTCCTTTGGATATGAGACAATAAACATGTCTTAAAAATCGGTGCAAAGGTATGTTTTTATCCTAAATTGTAAAATTATTTTTTGTTTTATTTTTATTATCAAGAAATAACGGTAAATTATTTATTTAACTCATCAGAACTCAAGAGCTTAATTAAAAAATAAGTTTCTATAATTAAACAAGTTACATAAGGTATAAAAAAAGTAAAAAACTCGGTTCTAGAGATGTTACCATCTTTATGATAAGAAGGGTATAAAAGCACTCCAAAAAATAGTACTTTTAAAAAACTACCTGCCATATATAAAAAGCCTAGTTCTGCTTTGTATTTTATTCTATTTAGGTATAAAAATAAGAAAGTACTTACTGCTAGAAAGGTATTTATACTATAAGAAAGTACTATTTTGTGATGAAAAAGAGGGAGTTCTTTAAATTTGAGAGCAAGTAGATGAAGTGTAAAAATAGCAGAAATAATAACGGTTAAATACAGTAAGAACGGTGTAAGAGGTTTTTTCATTATTTATCTTGAATCTTTTTAACCTGTGCTAGCAGGCTATACAAAGAGGCTACCAAACCAACAACAACAAATACAAGTGTAATTATCTTTTTTTCATGACCATAGTAAGCGTCTAGTTTTTTGCCAAAATATGCTGCTAAATACATTGTAACTCCCATTTGAACTCCTACACCAGAAAATCGAATAAATTTATGAAGCTGTTTTTTCTTCTTTTGTTGGTTTTTCATCTGTTTTGTTCAATTCTTTTACTGTTCCTTTCATGCTACAGGTTGCATTAAAAACGGCTCCTGGTTCTACAGAAAATTTGTTAATAATAATGTCTCCAGTAATATTTGCAGTAGCTTTTACTGTTAGTGTTTTAGAAACAGTTAATTGTCCAGAAAATTTACCTTCAATATCAGCAAAATTTGTTGTTACATTCCCTTTAATAAATCCTTCAGATCCTATAATTACTCTTCCACTGGTTGTTAATATTCCTTCTAAAATTCCATCAATTCTAAAATCTCCATCAGAATGAATTTCACCAATAAATTTGGTGTTTTTAGCTATAATGTTTCTTTCTATGGCTTTAGGTGTTTCTGTTTTGTTATTTTTAGTATTAAACATAATGTTAGTTAAATTTTTTAGTGAGTTATTTTAATTTTTTTATGATTTTTTTTGCTCGTTTTCCTTCTTCTGTGTTTGGATAACTTATAGCAACGTAATGTAAGGCTCTTTTATACGTGCCTTTATCATAATATTTACCTATGGCATAGGCTTTTAAAAGCTCAAATTTAGATATTAATTTTGAGTTTTGAATTATTGGAGTTATTTTTTCTATTTCATTTACCACTTCTTTAAATTTATTTTCTTTGTAGAGATAGTACATTTCTTTGTATTTTTTTTCGGTTTCTCCTAATTTAACAGTTTTTTCTATATATTTTTTCTTTGGATTTAAAATTATTTTTGCAAATGTTGTATTTGCATATTCTTTTAAAATAATATTTTTATGATAATCTTTTTTTTCTAAATTTTCTTTTTGTTGATAAATTTGATATAGGTGATAATGTGTTGGCAATAACAACTCTTTAGTTGGGTTAGAAACCAATAATCGTTCTAGTCTTAGAATTGCTATCGAAGGGTTTTTAAACTGCTCTTTGTAAATTAACCCTAGCTCAAAAAGTGCATTATTTCTTTGAAAGAGTAAGCTATCTAATATTTCCTTTTCTTTAGGAATAGCATTTAAATATGTAGCAATTTCATACTTTTTTTTGGTAGTATTTATTTGTATAGGGTCTTTTTTTGTAGTATTTGTGTGGCTACTTAACTCCTTGTCTATCCATTGCCAATTATCTTCTAATTTACGAGTTCCCCATTTTTTTTGAAATGCTGTTTTACCAAAACTAATTACTTGATTGTTGTAAAAATACCATGCTCCTTTTTTTCCTCCTGCTGTTTGTAATGAATTATCACCAAAAGAACTACCAAAAGCAATAGCATTTAGTTGTTGTTGTGCACGTTCTTCATCTTCTTTTTTGATTTTTGCAATATGTTTTTCAAAATATTTTTTTTGAGCCTCAACAGGCATAGAAGCAATACGTAAAATACTATCATTTACTGTAATAGTCTTTTCAAATTTAATTAAAGATGCTAGGTTTTTATGTTTTCTTTTTACTCGTCTAATTCTAAGTTCTGTTTTATTAGGGGCTACTTGTAAAACACTATCATAATAAGAACTTGCTAATTGGTATTCTGAATTTTTAAAATAGATATTTCCTAATTTTTCATAAGAATATGTTTTTTGTTTATTACTTGCTTTTTTTACTAAAATGGATTTTTTATAGTATGCCTTTGCTACTGCAATACTATCTCTATTTTCTTCTAAAGTACCTATTTGATAATACAGTTCATCTAAATATTTTCTATTATCTCTGTTTTTTATCAGTTTTTCAAATCTTGTGATGAGTGCTATTGATGAAGAGTCTTGAGGAGTATTTTTTGCTAATTCTATATTGGCATGTATTTTATATTTATAAGGTGCTTTTTTTATACTAATAAGTTTATGAAATATAATAGCTGCAGAGTCTTTTTTATTTTGAGACGCATACATCTGTCCTAATATAAACATATTTCTTGCAGATTGTTCTTTGTTGTAAAACGTCTTTGTAGCAAAAATAAGTTGTTTTTTGGCTTTTTCTATGCTATCGGTTTGTACATACGCCATTGCCAATGCGGTGTGTGTTTCTTCTTTAATTTTTCCTTCTAAAAAATACTCTTGCCCTTTTTTTATTTCTAACAATAATTTTAATGATTCTATTGCTAATTTCTCATTCTCTAAACGGATGTTGGTTTTGGCTCTCCAAATTTTGGTTTCTCCAATTAAATTGGCGTACGGATAATTGGTAATTATATAATTAAACGCTTCTATTGCAGGTACAAAACGTTGAGAATAATAACGTGCTTTTCCTAAGAGTAAAAACGCATCATCTATTTGACGATTTTTCTCTCTTCCATTAATATTCATTGAGTGAATTTGAATTGCTTTTACTGCTTTTTCTTCTGCAATATCAAATGATGATGATTGTTTTTTTGAAATAGTAGGTTTGTTAAACCCACTTCCAGGGCTTGAAAAAGATAGTGTTATTTTTTCTTCTTCAAATTTTATGGGCTCAATGGGTAGTTGTTTCCAATAATTGTCTTTATATTTTGTGTTAATCTCTTTAATTCCTTTTTTAAAGGCTTCTTTTCCGTTAAAAAGCACATTATACTTGGTAGTTAGTGCGTGCCAATTTCTTGACAAACCGTTGTCTTTCTTTACACTACAAGAAAAGATGACTGTAAAAACAGTTACAACAAAAAGTATTTTATAAATATATTTCATAGAATATAAAAACGCTGTATCTACAACAAATTTAAGGTAAATTTATTGTAGATAAGTGTGTAAAATTACGAATAAAATTAGAAAGTTTACTTTTATTTGAGATTATTAAGGGATTATCTAATGAGGTATATCATTCTATTTTATCAAATAATAATAGTAATTATTTTTTAAATCCTGTATTTAGTTTTGCACCAACTAGATGAAATCTTATGCTATGAGGTGGTCCTTCATAACCTCTATATACACTAGCTACAACAATAGCGATTTGTTTTTCGTTGTTATCAAATGTAAAATACCCAACAGGTTGCATATCTAATGCAAAGTTATTGTTATCATCAAAAATTGTTTTATTTATCACTTTTTTCCCATATTTTTTTGAATGCAAATATAAAACACTTTTTGATACAGTTGGGCTAAATTGAATATAGCTTTGATTCTTTTTGATCTCAATTTTATTTTTGATACTATAACTTAATATATCATCTTGATATTTTAAGTTACTTGTTTTAAGCATCACTTTTTTGCTTATATCTATATTAAAACTTTTTAATTTTTTAGCTATCATTTTATGATTTTTAAGCCAATAACTTTCAAAACCAACATCATCTGATGGATTTTCCCCAGAATGAAATGAGTGTTCCCAAATTATCTTATCTGTTGTTAAATCTTGAACAAATGTGGTAATTGCAATTACCCCTGCTTCATTGTAAGGATACCTTATAAGATAAGATATTTTACCATCATTGCTATACCCCAATATATATAAATTTGAATAACGAAATGATGGAAGTTCTGGGAATTTTTTACTAGAATAGGAGTATTTTTTTAACTTATCAACTGTAGCATTTCCTAGATGGACTGGTATAAGGGTAGTAAAATATTTTAAACTATCATCAAAAGTAAGATACCTCATTTGTTCATATTTGTCTTTAGAATATGAAACCCATTTTTTTTCACCATCTATATGTAAAGAAATATCTTTTACTCTATCTTGTAACTCAATTTTGTCAAGTAAAAACATATTGTGAGCTTTTGTATCTACAGAAAAAAGACCAATATGCCAAAACGTTCCACTCCCACCATAATTAATAGCAAAAGGTATCAAATATTTACAAAACCCATCATCATTCTTTTGCAGTTGAGCCATTACATCTAGGGATATTGTAGCTATACCAGTGGTACTTTCGTTATTACCT
>CAZZPG010000127.1:0-5702 GCA_964655975.1 uncultured Flavobacteriaceae bacterium | reverse complement strand
ATTTCTATACCCGTAATACCCTCCATGTAATGTTTTACAAATCGTAACATAATTCTTTTTATTTGATTAATTGAGCTTGTACATCTTTTGCTTTAATATCTGTACCTAAACGCTGTAAGTAGGCTATTAATGCTACAATTTCTCTATCTTTCATTTCTATAAACTCTTCTCCATTGTCTGCAGCATATTTTTTATCTGCTTCATAGTTAGAAACAAAATCTGGATCATTATACAAGTTTTCTTGAATTTTTCTTCCTTGAGCATCCATACTGGCTTGTGCACTGGCTACATCTTCATCGGTATATTCAACCCCTAAAATTGCTAACGTTTTCATTTTAGTTTCGGTATCGCTTTTGTCTAATTTATCTGAAATTAGCCATTGGTATCTTGGCATAATAGAACCTGAAGATACACTTTGTGGGTCATACATATGGTTTAAATGCCAATTGTCTGAGTACTTACCTCCTATTCTATGTAAATCTGGTCCTGTACGTTTACTACCCCATAAGAATGGGTGGTCATTTACATATTCGCCTGCTTTTGAGTATTCTCCGTAACGTTCTACTTCGCTTCTAAATGGTCTAATCATTTGTGAATGACATCCTACACAACCTTCTCTAATATAAAGATCTCTTCCTTCTAATTCTAGTGGTGTATATGGTTTTACGCTGCTAATTTTAGGGATGTTAGAGTCTATCATAATAGTGGGTATAATTTGCACCAATCCTCCTATTAGAATAGCAATAGTTGCATATATAGTTAATTTAACTGGCTTACGTTCAATCCAAGTGTGCCAAGTTTCTCCTTTTGTTCTTCTTTTAGAAACTTTTGTTAATGCTGGTGCTTCTGCTAGTTCATCTTCAACTGCACTTCCTGCCTTTATGGTTACTACTAAATTATAGAGCATTATTAAAGCTCCTGTAATGTATAGTGTACCTCCAATGGCACGCATCCAATACATAGGTATAATTTCATGTACAGTTTCTAAGAAATTACCGTAAGTTAATGTACCGTCTGGGTTAAATTGTTTCCACATTGATGCTTGTACAAAACCTGCTACATACATTGGTAATGTATATAAAATAATACCTAATGTACCAATCCAAAAGTGAGCATTTGCTAACGATAATGAGTGTAATTTTGTTTTAAATAATCTTGGTACTAACCAATATAACATTCCAAAAGTTAAAAACCCATTCCAAGCTAATGCCCCAACGTGTACGTGAGCAATAATCCAATCGGTAAAGTGGGCAATGGCATTTACATTTTTAAGCGATAACATTGGTCCTTCAAAAGTTGCCATACCGTAACCTGTAATGGCTACTACCATAAATTTTAATACGGGATCTACACGTACTTTATCCCAAGCCCCTCTTAATGTAAGTAATCCGTTTATCATCCCTCCCCATGATGGTGCTATTAGTGTTACAGAAAATGCAACTCCTAAATTTTGTGCCCAAGTTGGTAATGCTGTGTATAATAGGTGGTGAGGTCCTGCCCAAATATAAATAAAAATCAATGTCCAAAAGTGAATAATTGATAGTCTATACGAATAAACGGGTCTATTTGCTGCTTTAGGAATAAAATAGTACATCAATCCCAAAAAAGGTGTAGTTAAAAAAAATGCTACTGCATTGTGTCCATACCACCATTGTACTAATGCGTCTTGTACACCAGAGTAAGCAGAATAACTTTTAAACATACTTACTGGTAGTTCTAAACTATTAAATATATGTAATACTGCAACGGTAACAAATGTGGCTAAATAAAACCAAATTGCTACATAAAGGTGTCTTTGTCTTCTTTTTAGCATGGTCCAAATCATATTTACTCCAAAGGCCACCCAAACTAAAGCTATTGCAATATCAAAAGGCCATTCTAGTTCTGCATATTCTTTAGAAGAAGTAAATCCTAAAGGTAGTGTAATTGCTGCTCCTACAATAATTAATTGCCATCCCCAAAAGTTAAAGTTACTTAAAAAATCGCTTGCCATACGGGCTTTAAGTAGTCTTTGTAGTGAATAGTACACTCCTGTAAAAATAGCGTTTCCTACAAAAGCAAAAACGATAGCATTTGTGTGCAGTGGTCTTAAACGACCAAAGCTTAACCAAGAAATTCCACTAGTATAATTTGGGTATAAAAACATAAAAGCTAGCATTAAACCGACTGTCATACCAATAATACCCCAAAAAATTGTAGCATAAATGAATTTTTTTACGATTTTGTTATCGTAATAAAATTGTTGCATCTCCATAATTTAATTAATTTTAGTTTTTATTGTTAGTTCTTTTTTTTCTTTGACTAATTCATCATCAAAAAGCATACGAACAGAGGGGGTATATGTGTCATCATACTGTCCTTTTTTTACAGAATAGAAGAAAGCTATTAAAAAAATTAGTGCAATAATAACACTAATGGTAAGTAGTAGATAAATAATGCCCATTTTTTGCTTGATAATTCTACAAAAATAATTGTTAAAAAAAACTTAAAATATGATAAATATCATGTTTTTTTATTTTTATCTAGTTCTAAATTGTCATAGAAAATAATTGTGTTTGGGGTTTGTTTTTTAGTAAATGTACATCAAATGCCATACAGATATTACGTACAAATGGTCTTGCTTTTTCTGGTACTTCTAGGGTATTTCCTTTAATTATCACCAATCCATCTGCTTCCATTTCTTTTAGTAATGATAAATGGTTTTTTATGTTTTTTATTTTTAGATGCTCATCATCCCACGAAGTGGAAAAGTGACACATAATATTTAGTATATGTTTTCTAATAATTAAATCTTCTTCTGATAATAAATGCCCTCTAAATATTGGTATTTCTCCTTTATTTACTAATTGTTGGTATTCTTTTATGGTTTTTACATTTTGTGCAAATGCGTACCAAGAATCACTGATGGAGGACATTCCTAAACCTATCATTAACTGTGTTTTATTAGCAGTATAGCCCATAAAATTACGGTGTAATGTTTTTTCTTGTGTTGCTTTAAATAAGTTATCTGTTTTGAGTGCAAAATGATCCATCCCTATTTCTAGGTATCCCATTTTTGAAAAGAGTTTTTTTCCTATTTCGTATAGTTCTCTTTTTTCTTCATTTTTTGGTAAATCTGCTTCATTAAACCCACGTTGCCCTACGCCTTTTACCCAAGGTACGTGTGCATAACTGTAAAATGAAATTCTATCTGGACGTAATTCATTGGTTTTATTGATGGTATGGATTACATTTTCTTTGGTTTGGTGAGGTAATCCGAAAATTAAATCGTGACTTACAGAGGTGTATCCTATTTCTCTTGCCCATTTTGTTACTCGTTCTACGTCTTTAAAAGGTTGTATTCTGTGTATGGCTTTTTGTACGGTTTTATTGTAATCTTGTACACCAAAACTTACTCTATGGAAACCTAAATCAAACAAATCTTGCATTTGCTGTTTTGTGGTAAAACTTGGATGTCCCTCATAACTAAACTCTGAATTTGTATGTTTTTTTGCGTATTTAAATAATCCTTTAATGAGTTTTTGTAGGTTTTCTGATGAAAAAAAAGTGGGGGTTCCTCCTCCTAAATGTATTTCTTTTATAACGGGGATTTCTTCAGCCAAATTTACATATAACTCCCACTCTTTAAGAACAGTATCTAAATAATCTTTTTCTACTGTATGGCGTTTAGTAATGTGTTTATGGCAGGCACAAAAGGTACACAAGCTCTCACAAAAGGGCAAGTGAATGTAGATACTAATTCCTTCTTTTTGATTGCTTTCTATGAATGATTTTTTAAAAGATTGTACCCAGTCTTTTTTAGAAATTCCTTTTTTATTCCAATATGGAACTGTGGGGTAACTGGTATATCTTGGTCCTGGAATATTATATTTTTGAATAAGTGAACTCACTTTTTTTAAATTTTATTGTCTGTAAGTTGTATGGCACTGCATACAATAATTCATTGTATTAGATAGTGCTTGTAATGATGTATTTTTATCTTTTTTCTTAAAAATTTCACTCATTTTATCAGCACTTTTATGAAAATCTAACCCTAGGGTTTCAAATGCTTTATCACCAAAAGAGGCACACATTAATTTCATTTCTGTGGTAGAGCCTAATTTTAAATAAGCAACTTTTGAAGCTTCGTCATATTTTTCTTTTGATAAGAGCGTAATAATGGTTTGTACCGCTTCTAAATGACTTCTCATATTTTTTAATTGATGTTGTTTTTGCATTGAGTTTAATTTTAAAGACATTCTTGGGTCTTTTATCTGCATTACATCATTAACTGCTGCTTTTTCTATAACAACTGTTTCTTTTTTCTTTCTTTGGCTACATGACACAAAGAGTAATCCTGCTATTAAAATGGCTGTAAGTGTTATTTTCATTTGTATTTACTAAAAGGTATTGATTTGTATTTTATAATTAGATTGTTCCTAAGGCAATTTCTATCATTTCTTTAAAGGTAACTTCTCTTTCTTCTGAGGTTGTTCTTTCTCCTGTAACTAAACTATCAGAGATTGTTAAAATTGATAAAGCTTTTGCATTGTTTTGTGCTGCAACGGTATATAGCCCTGCGGTTTCCATTTCTACACACAAAACTCCAAAGTTCGCCCAGTGTTTGTAATCATCATAATCATCTGCATAAAATTCATCTGCACTTAAAATATTTCCTGCTTTAATGACTATATTTTTATCTTTGGCTATATTTACGGCTTTATTAAAAAGTTCAAAATTAGCTGTTGGGGCATAACCTGCTCCGTTAAATCGTTGTAAATTTAATCCAGAAGTTGTAGATGCTGCCATAGCAAATACAATATCTCTAATTTTTATTTCTTTTTTATATGAGCCTGCAGAGCCTACACGGATTAAGTTTTTTACTCCAAAAAATTTAATTAATTCATTGGCATAAATTAGGGTTGATGGTATTCCCATCCCTGTACCTTGTACTGATACTGGTTTTCCTTTATAAGTCCCTGTATAGCCTAACATACCTCTTACTTTATTGTAGCAAATAATGTTTTCTAAAAAAGTTTCTGCTATCCATTTTGCTCTTAATGGGTCTCCTGGTAATAAAACGGTTTCTGCAATATCTCCTTTTTTTGCTTCTATGTGTATACTCATTTTTTATGGTTTAATGGGGCGAAAGCTAAAATTGTTACTAATATTGGTTTTTTTCTGATATTCCTTTGGTTACCAAAGAAACTCCAGATGATGTTCCTAATCTTGTTACTCCCATTTTTATATATTTAATGGCTGTTTCTACATCTCTTACTCCTCCTGCTGCTTTTATTTGTGCTTTATTACCTGCTATACTTTTCATTAATTGTACATCTTTAAAAGTTGCTCCGTCTGTACCAAAGCCTGTAGATGTTTTTACAAAATCTGCTTTAGCATTTACTGCTAATTTGGTTACAATTTTCTTTTCATCATCAGTTAAATAACAGTTTTCAAAAATAACTTTTAGTACATTGTTTCTAATGGCTTCTTTTATTTGACGGATTTCATCTTCTATGTATTGATATTTGCCAGATTTTAGCATTCCAATATTAATTACCATGTCTATTTCATTAGCTCCTTTTTCGATACAATCTTTGGCTTCAAAAATTTTAGCTTCTGTGGTCATTGCACCTAATGGAAAACCAATAACTGCGGCTATTTTAACATTGGTTTTTTTTAAATTTTCTTTGGCTAACTGTACATAACATCCATTAATACAT
>CAZZPG010000126.1:0-5913 GCA_964655975.1 uncultured Flavobacteriaceae bacterium | reverse complement strand
CTTGTTGCCCTACCATACCATCATCAGTTAAATTCATTGCAAATTTTAGCATCTTTATAGACATTGGAGATTTTTCTAATATCTCTTGTGCCCATTCATATGCTGTGCTTTCTAGCTTATTATGAGGTATTACGGCATTTACCATTCCCATATCATGGGCTTCTTGTGCAGAATAATTTCTTCCTAAAAAGAAAATTTCTCTTGCCTTTTTCTGCCCTACCATTTTTGCCAAATATGCAGACCCATATCCACCATCAAAACTGGTTACATCTGCATCTGTTTGTTTAAAAATTGCATGTTCTTTACTTGCCAGTGTTAAATCGCACACTACGTGTAATGAATGTCCTCCACCTACTGCCCAACCAGGGACTACAGCAATCACTACTTTTGGCATAAAACGAATTAAACGTTGTACTTCTAAAATATTTAAACGATGATAGCCATCTTCTCCTACATATCCTTGGTTTCCTCTTGCTTTTTGATCGCCACCAGAGCAAAAAGAATAGACCCCATCTTTGGTTGATGGTCCTTCGGCAGAAAGCAACACCACACCTATGGATGTATCTTCACCTGCGTCATAAAACGCATCGTATAATTCTTTGGTGGTTCTGGGTCTAAAAGCATTACGAACATTGGGTCTATTAAATGCTATTCTTGCAACTCCATTATATTTTTTATAGGTAATATCTTTGTATTTTTTGGCAATTTTCCATTTAGGCTCTATCATAATTCAAAATTTTTATCATTTGATAATTACGGAAAAATGTTTTCCATAATAAATTACAAAAATAAAGGTTTAGATTTTTGAAATTATACTTTTTATCAATTTGTTCTAAAGTTAGAATAAAAATAATGATTATCTGAAATAGTTTAAAAAATATTTAATCAACAAATCTAGATTGAATACAGGTAAATTTTACGTTAATTTAAACTAATAAACACCTTTATATGAGCGTAATAGAGTCTTTATGAATTATAATTTTCTTTTCTTTATACAGACTACCCACAGCACGTTTAAATGCCTTTTTACTCATTTGTAAATGAAACTTAATTGATTCTGGAGAGCTTTTATCTGTTAAATTTAGAGTTCCTTTATTTTGTTGAAGTTTTTCTAAAACAACTTCAACATCTGTATCAATAACACTTTTAAAACCTTGTGGACGTAAAGAAACATCTATTTTACCATCTTCTCGTAGTTTTTTTATATATCCATCAATGTGCATACCTTCTTCAATATCTTTATAAATATCACTTTTAAAAAGTAAGCCTTCAACTTCTTCATTAATCAAAACAATATATCCTAATACTGTTTGGTGTCCAATAAGTAATGTAACCTTATCTCCTTCTTTATAATCCATAATTTATACGTTTTTAAAGTAGTTTTTTAACACTACGTCATTTACTTCTTTTGGGGTGAAAATTTCTAAAATTTTTGGTTGATGAGATGCTATATAAAAGCTTTCTAAAGCAATTTTTAAACTTTCTAAATCTAATACAGATTTGTAGGCAAAATTATACATTTTTGCCAAATGTTTTGCTGTTAATTGATGAGGGGTTTCAAAATAGTGGGTAGCATTGGTTTTTTGTGGCCCTGGTATAAATCTAAAAATACCTCCTCCGTTGTTATTAATAATGATAATTCTAAAGTTATTAGGAATATAGTTGTTCCACAACCCATTACTGTCATAAAAAAAACTTAAATCTCCTGTAATAAAAACTGTTTGGTTTTTTTTGGCAAATGCCGCTCCAATAGCTGTACTTGTACTTCCGTCTATTCCACTCGTTCCTCGATTACAAAAAACATGTAAAGTCTTGTTTACATCAAATAACTGTGTGTATCTTATGGTAGAGCTATTGCTCAGTTGTAAGTTGCTGTTATTGGGGATACTACTTAAAACTTGCTCAAATACTTTTAAATCTGAATATGATGATTTTATTAAAATTTCTTGATGATTTTTAATTCTATCTTTTTTTTCTAATAACCATTCTTGTTGATAAGCACTCTCTTTTTTTACACTTTTTTCAGATAAATGCTTTAAAAAAAATATGGCATTTTCTTGCACAAATTCTGTTAAACAATAATAGGTATTTAGTTTTGTATATTCATTAATATGCCAATGATGTTTTGGTTGATATTTTCTTAAAAATTGTTTTATTTTTTTAGAAACTACCAAGCCACCAATGGTAATTAAGATTTCTGGTTGCAACTCTTCTAACTGTTTTTTATCTAAAGAAAAAATGAGTTGGTCTATTGAGTTGATAAATCTTGCATGATGCAAATTTGATGTAGTTTCTGTCATTATTAACACAGAATTATCATCAGAAAAATGTTTTAAAATAGTTTGTAATTCATCATCAGGAAAATGGCTTCCTACTAAGATTAGTTTTTTGGTTGATGTGTTCCAAATATTAGAGAATTGTTCAAAATTAACAGATTGCTTTGTTTCACTAGCAATAGCATCTAATTTATTATCATTACGAGGTACTTGTAACGAAGTAAACTCTTTTTTAAAAGATTGTGTCACTTCGTTCGCAATGACATCTTGAATTTCATCTACTGTTTCGTACAGTGGCTCATCAAAAGGCACATTAATGTGTACGGAACTTTTTTGTGTAATAGCAATATTTAGTGCTTTATTTATAGCTTTTTGATTTTTAAGCGTTGAACCTTCTTTTAAGTTTGCAGAAAACAAAATGTGATTTTCAAATACATTTTCTTGACGAATGGTTTGTCCATCACCAATATCAATTAGATGCTTGGGTCTATCTGCAGAAATTACAATTAACGGAATTTTACTATAAAAAGCCTCTGCAATTGCGGGGTAATAGTTTAACAATGCAGAACCAGATGTACAAACAATTGCCACAGGTTTTTGAATTTGCTGAGCAATTCCTAGAGCAAAAAAAGCAGCACAACGTTCATCTACTACACTTAATGTTTTTATTTTTGGATGATTAGAAAACCCTATTATTAATGGAGCATTTCGAGAACCTGGTGAGATGACCACCGTATCAATATTAAATTGATGTATGGCAGAAATAACTAATTGTGCTAATTTGTTTTTTGGAAACATTTCCTTCTTAACCGTCCTAAAGGGAAAGTTTTTTTGTAAAAATTTTTAAAAGTTTACCTATTTCCTCTTCTCTCTTTTGGAAAATACCCAAAGAGTAAGAGATTTTAGTTTCCTTTTTGATAATCTGCTAAAAATTTAGCTAATCCAATGTCTGTTAATGGGTGTTTTAATAACCCTTCAATAGCACTTAAAGGACCTGTCATAACATCTGCTCCTAATTTTGCACAATCTATAATGTGCATAGTATGACGTACTGATGCTGCTAAAATTTCGGTTTCAAAACCGTAATTATTATAAATCTGACGGATTTCTGCGATTAAATTTAATCCATCAGTAGAAATATCATCTAAACGACCGATAAATGGTGATACGTATGTTGCTCCTGCTTTGGCAGCTAATAATGCTTGTCCTACAGAGAACACGAGTGTTACGTTGGTTTTAATACCTTTATCTGCAAAATATTTACATGCTTTTATACCATCTTTTATCATGGGTAATTTTACTACAATTTGTGGGTTTAAAGCAGCTAATTCTTCGCCTTCTTTTACCATTCCTTCAAAATCTGTAGCAATAACCTCGGCAGAAACATCGCCATCTACCAACTTACAAATATCTTTGTAATGGTTAATAATATTGTTTGCTCCTGTAATTCCTTCTTTTGCCATTAAAGATGGGTTTGTGGTTACGCCATCTAAAATACCTAAAGATTGTGCTTCTTTAATTTGTGCTAAGTTTGCGGTATCAATAAAAAATTTCATCTGTTTCTATATTTATTTAGTGTATTAAATATTTTTCATCAAAATAGCCTTCAGATTTTAATTCTTCTAGTTCTTTTAGTGTAAAATATTTTTCTATTTTTTTCATTAAGTAGATATTCTTTTTTCTACGATAGGCAAAGTTAAAGATATTACCCATTCTATTTATACTTAACAACCATTTTTCTTCAGGGTTTTTTTCTTCATCATATCTCCATCGTTTCCAGTGTACAATACGTTGTTCTTCTGTAATTGGGTAGTGCCAAATTCTTCTATCTCCAAATCTAATCTTCCAAACTACATTTATTTCTTCAATAAGTTCTTCGTTTAGAATATCTTTCTTTGGGAGAATATAGGTATAAAAACGAGTTATAAATTTTGGTTTTTTAGATTTATCACTATTCCAAATATCTTTTATAAATCTTTTTGCATATAGTTCTGGATCTTTTCTAAAATCATCAAAATCTAATCCAATTTTTTTAATTTTTTTAGCTAATTTTTTATTATTTTTTGCTGTTACCAAAAATGTTCCTAAGTTTTTCCCTTTGTACTTAAACCTGTGGTTGGTTTGTACTTTTACGCCTTCTGCAATAGCTTCTTTTAAGAGTTCTAACCATTTATTGTGTATTTGGTTTTGTATTGAGTTTTTTCTAGATTTTTTGTAATTAAATCCTACTTCTTTTATCTTTTCTAGTAATACTGTATTATTTCTTCTTTCTACTCTTCCTAAAAAACTTCCTAATTTTTCGCCTTTATATGTGTATCTAAAATTAGGTCTAATAAGCTCTCCTTGGGTTAAGGCTTCTTTTAAAAGGTCTAACCATTGTTTTTCTTTTTGTTCTCTTTTAGATATTTTTACCATAAAAATATATTTATAATTTAACGTTTAAAATATTTTTTTTCATTTAAACAAACTAGGTAGTCAAAAAAATTACTATAAAATAAGGGGGGTTAAAAAAAATCATCTCAATTTTATTCAAAATTACAATTTATAATAGGTTTTTAATAATTTTTCGTATATTTTTTCTGGAAGTACCTTTTTTAATAGGATAGATTTTTTTTCTAGAAATTTACCAACTTTGTAGTGTATTTTAGGATTCTTAGTTTCTATAATACTATATACTGCTTTTGCCATTTCTATAGGATGCATACCTTTTTTTACATCTGCATCAATCATTTTTAAATTTTCTTTGTATACTTCTTTATATGCTGATTCTTTAAAAACTGGTGTATGATATCTCCCTGTAGCTATATTGGTTGTAAAATCTCCTGGTGCTATGGCAACAACATCTATCCCAAAGGGTTTAACTTCTATTCTTATTGTTTCTGTTATCAACTCTAAAGCTCCTTTTGAGGCAGAATACACGCCTCTAAATGGTAAGCCCATATAACCTGCTATTGAGGTTACATTAATAATTAATCCTCTTTTTTGCTTTCTCATTTGAGGTAAAACAGCTTTTATAACTTCTATAGGACCAAAAAAATTAGTATCAAAATTCACTTTCATTTCTTCAGTAGGAGTGTCTTCAACTGCTCCTGTAATGCCTCTTCCTGCATTATTAATGAGTACATCTATTCTTCCTTCTTTTTCTATAACTTTAGCAATAGCCTTCTTAATGGAAGCAACATTAGTTACATCTAAAGTTACAAAAGAAAATGGCACATTGGTATTGTTTTTTTCAAATCTACTTGTACCGTATACTTTATATTTTTTTTTAGATAAGTAGGTGGCAATAGATTTTCCTATCCCAGAGGAAGCTCCTGTAATTAAAACAACTTTAGACATATCAGCAAAAATATGAAAAAAAAGGGAACAAATTGTTTTAACAAACAAGAAAAATCATTGAAAAAGGTCTGTAGTAATTGTAATCATTTTCTGCCACGTAATATAACGGAACAAAAACAGAGAAGATAGAAAAGTGTAAGGGATATAATTATTACACCAATCTAATATTAAATTCTATGATATACCATAATAAATTTAACAAAATATTAGGCACAAAAAATGGCAAGCTACCTACATCACACTGCTACAACCAAGTACTCTTGCTGCGTTCCCGCCCTGGGAGATTCCGAGGGAGCTA
>CAZZPG010000125.1:0-6009 GCA_964655975.1 uncultured Flavobacteriaceae bacterium | reverse complement strand
AAGGCGGGACTTGAACCCGCACGGACTAATGTCCATTGGATTTTAAGTCCAACGTGTCTACCAATTCCACCACTTCAGCATTGGAATTTTTTTAAAGAGATTAGAGCGAAAGACGGGATTTGAACCCGCGACCCCCACCTTGGCAAGGTGATGCTCTACCCCTGAGCTACTTTCGCAGTCTTTTAATAACTAAACGGAAGCTTTTGCTTCTTTTTGCTCCTCTTAACAAGTTTTATTAGATATCAAATGTAAAAATATTTACCTTATTAAAAGAGGTGCAAATGTAATTTTTTTTTTGTCTCTATCATATAATTTTTTAATTTTTTTTATCTCTATCACAAAAGTCTATAGGTTTCATAAATCATAGTATAAAATTTCTTATTAAAAACTCACTATCTATAATTAGGTAGTGAGTTTTTAATATATAACTAAAAGCTAATAGTTTCTTTATTTTTTAGTTTTAATAGTAATTTTGCTATTTGTAAAGGTAGAAGCTTTCTTTTCAACTTCTTTTTTAGTTCCTTTAAAAGTAGCTGTTTCTGTAGTAGTTTTTCCATTAGTAGTTACTGTTTTTGTAACGGTAGCTTGTGAGAAGTTTTCATCAGTAGTAATAACCTCTACACCAATTTCTTTTTTAAAATTTGTTGTGTGCTTATCTGAATGACTTCCTAAGATTGGTGCAATTACTAGTCCTATTAAACAGGTTAATTTGATTAAGATATTCATAGATGGTCCAGAAGTATCTTTAAAAGGGTCTCCAACGGTATCTCCAGTTACGGCCGCTTTATGAGCATCAGAACCTTTATAAGTCATTTCTCCGTTAATCTCTACTCCAGCTTCAAAAGATTTTTTTGCATTATCCCAAGCACCACCTGCATTGTTCTGGAAAATTGCCCAAAGAACACCACTTACAGTAACACCTGCCATATAGCCTCCTAACATTTCTGCAATCATCATTTTATCCATTCCGAATAATAATGGAATAAAGGCAATTGCTAAAGGAAAACCGATGGTTAATAAGCCAGGTAATAACATTTCTTTTAAAGATGCTTTTGTAGAAATAGCTACACATTTATCGTATTCTGGTTTTCCAGTTCCTTCCATAATTCCAGGAATTTCTTTAAACTGACGACGAACTTCATATACCATTTCCATTGCTGCTTTTCCTACTGCATTCATTGCTAAGGCAGAAAATACAACAGGCACCATTCCTCCAATAAATAGCATTGCTAAAACGGGTGCTTTAAAGATATTTATTCCATCAATACCAGTAAAAGTTACATAGGCAGCAAATAATGCTAATGATGTTAATGCTGCAGAAGCGATTGCGAATCCTTTTCCTGTTGCAGCAGTTGTATTACCAACTGAATCTAAAATATCTGTACGTTCTCTAACAATAGGGTCTTGCTCACTCATTTCTGCAATTCCACCTGCATTATCTGCAATAGGACCAAAAGCATCAATTGCTAATTGCATAGCTGTAGTTGCCATCATTGCAGAAGCTGCTAGTGCTACACCATAAAATCCTGCAAATGCGTAAGAGGACCAAATAGCGGCAGCAAATAAAAGGATAGTGGGGAATGTAGAAATCATCCCTGTTGCTAAACCAGCAATAATATTAGTTCCTGCTCCTGTGCTAGATTTTTGTACAATTTCTAAGATTGGTTTTTTTCCTAATCCTGTATAATATTCGGTTACTGATGATATGACACCTCCAACAATTAATCCTACAATTGTTGCATAAAATACTCTCATTGAAGAGATATCTTGTAAACCTTCTCCAAAAAATTCCATTTTCATAGTTTCTGGTAACATCCATTTTACTAGTATAAAACTAGATATAGCTACTAAAACGATTGAGACCCAGTTACCAAAGTTTAAAGCTCTCATAACTTGAGATTCTTTAGCATCATTACTTTTTATTTTTACTAAAGTAGTTCCTATTAAAGAAATAATAATCCCAACACCTGCAATAGACATTGGTAGCAAAATAGGTCCAATACCACCAAATGCGTCAGAAATACTTCCTCCCATATCTTTTATAATATAGTTTCCTAATACCATTGCTGCTAAAACAGTTGCTACGTAAGAGCCAAATAAATCTGCTCCCATACCAGCAACATCTCCTACGTTATCACCTACATTATCTGCAATTGTTGCGGGATTTCTTGGGTCATCTTCTGGAATACCAGCTTCTACTTTTCCTACTAAATCTGCTCCAACATCAGCAGCTTTGGTATAAATTCCTCCTCCTACTCTTGCAAAAAGGGCAATAGATTCAGCTCCTAAAGAGAATCCTGCTAAGGTTTCTAAAACGATGGTCATATCTGTGGTAGATGTCCATTGTCCATCCATAAAAACATGAAAGAAAAGAATAAAGAAAAAGGTTAATCCTAAAACGGCTAAACCAGCAACTCCTAGACCCATAACAGTACCTCCTCCAAAAGAAACATTTAAGGCTTTAGGTAGGCTTGTACGGGCGGCTTGTGTGGTTCTAACATTTGTTTTGGTGGCAATTTTCATTCCTATATTTCCTGCAAAAGCAGAGAAAAAAGCACCAAAAATAAAGGCTACTACAATTAAAATATGTGTTGTTGGTATCATAAATGATACAATGGCTAATAAAATACTTACTACTACTACAAAAATTGTTAATAGTTTGTATTCTGCATTTAAGAAAGCTAAGGCTCCTTCATAAATGTGGTCAGAAATTTCTTTCATTTTCCCATCTCCTGCATCTTGTTTCATTACCCAAGACTTCTTAACCAGCATATATGCTAAGCCTATTATGGCAGCTAATATTGGCATATAAATCATCATTGATTCCATATATAGATTTAATTTAATTAATTTTTTTGAATGGTTGCAAAAGTAACAAAATCAAAGGGAAATAAAAAACCCTTCTAGGGCTTATTTTAGGTATAATGAGTTAATCTTTATTTCTTTTTTTATTAAACTAAAAAATCATAATGTGTTTATAATAGAATTAAATTTTATAATTATTGTTTATGAAAAAAATAAAACTACTGATTATCAAATCCAATATGGGTTGATAGGATACTTTTAAAAGAGTATATTGATGCTCTTATTTACTTATGCAAGTACAAAAAAAGGGAAGTTTTTTAAGACGACCCTTTTTTATGATTATTTTTAGTAAAAAACAAGTATTAGAATCCTAATTTTGTTTTTACGGCATTGTATAAGTCTTCTCCTTTATCAAAAACGATTAATCCTTTTCCTGCAGAAGCATCTAATACATAAGCTATTCCTTTTGTGGTGGCAACATCTTTAATTGCTTTTTGTGCTTTTTCTAAAATTGGCACTAATTTTTGTTGCTGTCTTTTTTGCATATCTTGGTACGCAGCTTGTTCTGCTTGACCTAATTTCATTTTTTCTTGTTGAACTTCTTTAGCTCTTTTTTCATTTACAGATTGTGTTTGGGTGGTTTGTTCTGCAGTATATTTTTTAATTTTTGCTTCTAATTTTTTTGCCATACCTTCAATTTCATCTTTGTAGGTTTTTTGTAGCTTTTCCATTTCTGTTTTTAAAGCTTTTGTTTCTGGCATGTTTGCAACCAATTTTTCTGCATTAATGTGTGCTATTTTTTGTGCATTAGAAATTCCTGTAAATCCTAAAGAAAAAATGGCAATTAGTATAATAGCTTTTAAGTTTTTCATTTTTATTGTTTTATTTAATTATTATTGTTTTTATTTTTTTTCTGTTTTAAAGCTTCTTTTCTTTCTTTTAAGAGTCTTCTTTTTTCTTCTCTATATTTAAGTCTTGCTTTTCTTTTTTCTTCTCTTATTTTTTTTTTTTTTTTTTTTTGAGTTTTTTTTTTTTATTTTTTTTTTTGTTTTTTTTGTGTTTAATTTGTTTTATGGGATTTCTTTTTTTTTTTTTTTTTTTTTATTTTTCTAGTTCTTCCAATGTTTGTTAAAACAAGGTCGCTAATATCGTATTTTTTATTGGAATATAGCATAACTAAATCGCTAGATTTATCAAAAACAAAATCATATTTTCTTTTAGCAGCTATTTTTTGAATTGCATAGTATACTTGGTCTTGTATGGGTTGTACTAATTGTTTTCTTAATAGGAACATATCTCCTTTTGGACCAAAGTACAATGATTCTAATCTACGTAATTCTATTTGTTTTAAAGTAATTTCTTCTTCTCTTTCTTCAATTAAATCTTTGGTTAGAATGGTTTTTTCAGAAGATAAATCAGATTTTAATAATTCTATATGACGTGTTTGTTTGTCTAGTTTTTTTTGCCATTTTTGTACTTTGGCATCTAATGTATTTTGAGCGACAAGGTATTCTGTAATATTTTCTAAGATATACTCCATATCTATATAAGCAATTCTTTGTGCTCTTTGTGCAGAAAGAAAGGTGATAGTAAGTAAAAGAACGATTGTAAAAAATATTTTTTTCATTTGTATAGTGTATTTAGAAAAAATCGTGCCAAAAAAAGTATTTTACAAATATACTATTCTTAGAACTGTCTTCCAATAATAAAATGTGTTTGCCAACCAGATTTTATATTTTGCCCAGGTAAGGGATCGAATCCATGTGCAAAATCTATACCTAATAAACCAAATGCAGGCATAAAGATACGAATGCCTAATCCTGCCGATCTCTTTAATTCAAACGGGTTAAATTCACTAAAAGTATTGTAAGAATTACCTGCTTCTATAAAGCCTAGGGTATAGATTGATGCTGAAGATGCATCTGTAATTGAGTATCTTAACTCTAACTGAAATTTATTATAGATTGTTCCTCCACTTATAGAAGATAATCTACTGTTTTCGTATCCTCTTAATCCAATTGTTTCTCTACCGTCTAATTGAAATGCTGAGATACCATCACCTCCAACAAAATAGCGTTCGAAAGGAGAGTTTCCTACTTTATTATTATAATAACTTAAGAAACCTAATTCTGCATTGGTCATCAGTACTAATTTTTTAGTAAATGCTGTGTACCATTTTCCTTTAAAGTTTAGTTTATAGTATTCTAACCATTTATATTTTTCTGCAGTACTTAAATTAGAGTATTCTTTTTTGTTTACTAATGAGTATGGAAAGGTTAGTTTAGCTCCAATAGAAAATGTTGAACCATGGGTAGGGAAAATTAAACTAGGACCAGCTGAGTTTCTGCTTAAATTTATATTATATGCTAGGTTATTTAATGTACCATCGCTTAAAATATCTTTTCCAACTCTAAAGCCATAATTATTTAGTTTAAAACTTTGGTAGCTTAGAGATTGTGATAGTTGGAAAAAGTCGTCTGGCCATTTTAAGCGTTGTCCTAAGCTTAATGTTACACCTATAATTCCTAAGCTTCTATTTTTGTCTACTTTATAAGTTCTGGGGTTTATTTGGTATTGATTAGATGAATATATAGAGAATGATAAAGATTTTGGTTTTCTGCCTCCTAACCAAGGTTCTGAAAATGAAAAGCTATAGGTGTTATAAGTTCTACTAGATTGTAAACGTAATGATAGTTTTTGCCCATCACCAGTTGGCAAGGGTCTGTAAGCTTCTTTTTTAAAGATATTTTTTATTGAAAAATTATTAAAAGATAGTCCTAAAGTTCCAATAAAAGAGCCACCTCCATATCCTCCTTGTAATTCTATTTGGCTTGCTCCTTTTTCAATCACAGAAAATTCAATATCAGTAGTTTTATTTTGGTAGTTTGGTTTTATATCTGGAGTAACTTTGTTGTCAAAAAAACCTAATTGACTAATTTCTCTAATAGATCTAATAATGGCTTGTCTACTATATAAATCTCCTGGTTTTACACGTAATTCTCTAAAAATAACATGGTCATTGGTTTTATCATTACCTATAACAGTTATTTTTTTTATGGTTGCTTTTTCATCTTCTCTAATTCTAATTTCTACTGTAATAGAGTCATTTACAACTTTGGTTTCTACGGCACTTACAGATGAAAATAAGAATCCATTATTTTGATAAAGTGTTTGAATATCTTCAGAATTTTGTGTTCCATCACC